>NZ_JBFTND010000246.1:0-15078 GCF_056397305.1 Cupriavidus sp. 05N40 | reverse complement strand
ATCTTGTTCAGGCCATACCAGGCCGTCACGCCCGGCATGCCGACCGAACCCAGGTAGGCCGACAGCGGGATATGGGTGGTATCGACCTTCTGGATGCCGGTGCCGTCGCTCACGCCGAGTTCCTGCCAGCCGAGCATGCCGACCACCTTGTCGCCCACGGCGTACCTGGCGTTCTTCGACGCCACGATCTCGCCCACGGTGCCGCCGATCATGACTTCGCCCAGCGGCTGCGGCGTGGCGTAGGACTTGCTGTCGTTCATGCGCCCGCGCATATACGGATCGAGCGACAGGTAGTGGTTGCGCACCAGGACCTGGCCTTCGGCCAGTTCGGGCACCGGCGCTTCTTCCAGCCGGAAATTGTCGGGCGTGACCGCGCCGGTGGGGCGCGAGGCCAGGACGATACGCTTGAAGGTGTTCGACATTTTGGCTTCCTTACGGTGAAATGGACAAGGACACGCGTCCTTTGTCGTTCGTTGTTCTGGTGGACCGTCGCTACGCAGTTGCCGGACGGCTTACTTCATCAATGCCAGCGCCAGGGCCCGGTACGCGCGATGCGTGACAGGATCGTTGGCGCCGTTGGCGGCAATCGGGTGCGAGGCGTAGCGCACGATGGTGAGTTCCGCCCTGGGATCGACATAGATGCGCTGGCCGTGGATGCCGCGCGCCTCGAACACGCCGTGGTCGTCGTTCGAGACCCACCACATCGAGCGGTAGCTCCAGCCTGGCAAGGTGGCATAGCCGGCCTTGGCGAACTTGGCCGGGTCACCGCCGCCGCGGATATCGGCCACGACCTGCGCCGGGATGATCTGCTGGCCGTTGAAGCGGCCGTTGTTGCGCATGGTCTCGCCGAAGCGAGCCAGGTCGCGCAGCGTGGTGTTGAGCCCGCCGCCGCCGGATTCGCTGCCGACGCTGTCGACCATGAAGTAGGCATCGTTCTCGGCGCCCATCTTCTGCCACACCCGCTCGGACAGCAGCCTGGCCAGCGGCTGCCCGGACACGCGCTTGACGATCCACGCCAGGACTTCGGCATTGACGGTCTTGTAGGCGAAGGCCTGGTCGTGCTCGCCTTCCTTCTTCAGCGTGGCGAGGAACTCATAGAACGTCCCGGGGCCGCGATAGCCCGGCTCGCGCGGCATCATGCCGCCGGCGCGGCTGTAGTCCCAGATCTCGGCCTTGGGGTCGGCATAGTTCTCCGAGTACTTCACCCCCACGGTCATGTCCATCACCTCGCGCACGGTGGCGTCGCCGTAGGCGGTGCCCGCCATCTCCGGCAGGTAGCGCGTGACGGGCGCGGCGGGATCGAGCTTGCCGTCGGCCACCAGCATCGCCGCCAGCGTGCCGACGAAGGACTTGGTCACCGACATGGCGATGTGCGGCGTATGGTCGTCTAGCGCACCGAAATACTTCTCGTAGACGACGCGGCCCTTGTGCATCACCAGGATGCCGTCGGTGTAGGTCAGCCCCAGCATGTCGGCGAAGGTGCGCCGCGTGCCGTCGGCATCGGTGAAGGGCGTGCCGCCGATGTCGCGCTCGGCGCGCGGCAGGGCCGACGCGGGACCGCGCCCGTGCCAGACCGCCGCGGTCGGCACCAGCTCGCGAATATGCGAGAAGCTCCAGCGTGTGCGCGGGAAGCCATTGCTGGCGGGAGCGAAGCTGATGACCTTGTCCGGCACCGGCGGAAAGCCCTGCATCCAGCCCGCGGTGACGGGATCGGTGGCGGCGGCATCCGGGAACACCGGCACGGCCTGCGCCACCGGAGCGGCGACCGGCGCGCCGGCCGCGGGAACAGGGGCATTCTGGGCTTGGGCCGGCTGGTACATGGCAAGGGCTCCTGCGCCGCACGCGGCGAGTACGGTCAGTCTCAGGCGCCGCGCGGCGGCGATCCGTTCAAACAGCATCTTGTCTCCGTTTTTTTGGTTTTATAGCTGCTGCGTGCCGGCTTTTCCCACCGGTCTTGACATCCTCTGCTCACCCCTCCGAAGGTTCGGGCATCACAGGCAATGCGGACTCAGCCGTCAGCGCCGCTGTCCGATGCGCCGGCGGACGCGCGCTGCGGCGGCACGCGCTTGACGTACTTGAACGTGCCCGATCCGCGCGATACGGTCTTGCCGTCCTCGTCGACGATCTCCGCCTCGCAGAACGCCATGGTGCTGGTGCGGTGCACGCACACGCCGCGCGCGCGCAGCCTGCCCCGGCCCGGTGCCATGAAGCTGGTCTTCATCTCGATGGTCACCAGGCCACGGCCCTCGGTGTCGGCGCCGCGCCCGGCAATGGCCATCGCCACGTCGAGCAGCGTCATCAGCACGCCGCCGTGGGCCATGTCCCAGCTGTTCTGGTGCCGTTCTTCGAGCGCCAGCTCGATTTCGCTGCCTTCCTTGTCCATGCGGTTGCACAGCACGCCGAGCGAGGCGAGGAAGGGAATCTTGAGGGGAAAGCCGTTGGTGTCGGTCATGGTTCGTTAGTGATGCGTGAAACGATATCGGTCTGCGGGCGGCATGCAAACGCAAGCAGCATGCCCGCCGCTCCGACCGAATTAAAGCATGGCTCAGACCGCGCTCACGCCACCGTCCACGGCCAGTACCTGCCCCGTGATGTGCTTGCCGGCCGCGCTGGCGAACAGCAGCGCGGCGCCCTTCAGGTCTTCGTCGTCGCCCAGGCGGTGCAGCGGCACGCCGGCGCACATGGCGTCCACGCCCATGCGGTCCAGCGAACCCTGCGTCATCTTGGAGGGGAAGAAGCCCGGCGCCAGCGCGTTGACCGTGATGTTGTGCTCGCCCCACTCGGCGGCCAGCGTGCGCGTGAAGTTGATCACCGCGCCCTTGGAGGTGTTGTAGGCGATGGTTTCCATCGATCCCGGCGGGTTGCCCGCCAGCCCGGCGATGGAGGCCACGTTGATGATGCGGCCATAGCGGCGCGGGATCATCGAGAGCTTGCCGATGCGCTGCGAGAGCAGGAACACGCCGCGGATATTGAGGTTCATGACCTTGTCCCAGGCCTCTACCGGGTGATCTTCGGCAGGCGCGCCCCAGGTGGCGCCGGCGTTGTTGACAAGGATGTCCACATGGCCGAGCTTGGCCAGCGCCTCGTCGGCAAGGCGGGCGATATCCGCATCGCGCGCGCCGTCGGCGGCGATCCATTCGGCGTCGATGCCGCGCGCCTTGAGGTGGGCCTGGGCCGATTGCAGCTCGTCGGCCTTGCGCGCCGACAGGACCAGGCGCGCGCCCTGCTCGCCGAGCGCCTCGGCGATCTGCAGGCCGAGCCCGCGCGAGCCGCCGGTGATCAGCGCAGTCTTGCCCTTGAGGTCGAACAGTTGCTGGATGGTGTTCATGGTGTCTCCCGATCTGGAATTGCGCGCGCCCGGGCAGGCGCGCACTGGTGTTGTCGTGTGGGCCGCCGGATCCTCAGAACCAGGCGTCTTGCATATCGAGCGTAGTGCGGTCCAGCGAGGCCAGCAGGTCGAGCTGCGGCCCGATCTTGGGCAGCTCCCAGCGGAAGAAGTATGCCGCCGCTGCCAGCTTGCCGCGATAGAAGTCCTCGTCGTCGCCGGCCGGGGCGCCCTTGAGCGCAGCCTGCGCCAGCAGCGCCTGTTCCAGCCAGATCCATGCCACCACCGCGTGGCCGAAGGCTTCCAGGTAGACCGAGGCGTTGGCCAGGGTCACCTTGGCATCCCCCGCCGCCCACAGCAATTGCGTGACTTCCGCCACGCGCTTGACGGCAGCACCGAGCGCGCGGGCGTGGCTGCCGAGCGCGGCGTCGCCGCTGGCCAGCGCCCGGCCGATGGTGGCCTGGATTTCCTCGCCGAGCGCCTTGAATGCCGCGCCGTCCTTCATCACCACCTTGCGGCCCAGCAGGTCCAGCCCCTGGATACCGTGGGTGCCTTCGTGGATCGGGTTGAGACGGTTGTCGCGGTAGAACTGCTCGACGTTGTACTCGCGCGTGTAGCCATAACCACCGTGCACCTGGATCGCCAGGTTGTTGGCTTCCAGGCACCATTGCGACGGCCAGCTCTTGGCGATCGGGGTGAGGATGTCCAGCAGCAGCGCCAGTCGTTCATGCGCGGCGCCCTCGGCGGCACGCTCCTGGTCCACCAGCTGCGCGCAATACAGGTTGAGCGCCAGCCCGCCTTCCACATAGCTCTTCTGCGCCAGCAGCATGCGGCGGATGTCGGCATGCTCCACCAGCCGCACCTGCGGGCTGGCCGGATCCTTGCCGCCGGGAGCGATGGGCCGGCCCTGCGGGCGGTTGCGCGCATAGTCCACCGCGTGCAGGTAGCCGGTATAGCCCAGCATCACCGCGCCGAGGCCCACGCCGATGCGCGCCTCGTTCATCATGTGGAACATGCAGGCCAGGCCCTTGTGCGGCTCGCCCACCAGGTAGCCGATGGCGCCGGCCTTGCCGCCCGGCTGGTACTTCATGCCCTCGCCGAAGTTCAGCAGGCAGTTGGTGGTGCCGCGGTAGCCCATCTTGTGGTTCAGGCCGGCCAGCACCACGTCGTTGTGCTCGCCCAGGCTGCCGTCGGCGTTGACCAGGTACTTCGGCACGATGAACAGCGAAATGCCCTTCACGCCCGGGATCAGCTTGCCGTCCGGGCCGGGGATCTTGGCCAGCACGAGGTGCACGATATTCTCGGAGAGCTCGTGCTCGCCGGCCGAGATCCACATCTTGTTGCCGCGCAGGCGGTATTGCTGGCCCAGCGGCGATTCGCCTTCATGGTCGGCGCGCGTCGTGATGTCCGACAGCGACGAGCCGGCCTGCGGCTCGGACAGGCACATGGTGCCGAAGAAGCGCCCTTCCATCTCCGGCTTGACGAAGGTTTCCACCTGCGCCGGCGTGCCGTGCGTGAGCAGCAGGTTGGCGTTGCCGATGGTCAGGAACGGGTACGAGCTGGTGCCGACGTTGGCGCCCTTGAAGTAGGCAAAGCCCGCCTTCTCGACCACCACCGGCAGCTGCATGCCGCCGATCTCGTAGTCCTGCCCGGCAGCCATCAGCCCGGCCTCGCAGAATGCCTTCAGCGCGGTCTTGACCTCGGGGATGATGGTGACGGTCTCGCCATCGAAATGCGGCTCGTGCTGGTCGTTCTTCTTGTTGTGCGGCGCGAACAGGTCGGTGGCGATCTTCTCGCAGGTATCGAGCGCGGCGTCGAAGGTCTCGCGGGAATGGTCGGCGTAGCGCGGGATGCGGGCCAGCTCCTCGACCTTGAGCCACTCGTACAGCATGAAATTCAGGTCACGGCGGGAAAGGATCAGCGACATGGCAGGAAATGGCTCCCAGACTGAAAGGGAAAATCAGGAATGCGCGATCCGGCCACTGCGCACCGCATGTTCCGGCGGCCTGGCGGCTGGGATCGTCGCTGTCTCCACGGCGGCACGCTGCATGGCGCGCCGCGAATTCGGTTTCTGTTCTGTCTATGTTGACGGCACGGCGAATGAAAAAGGCGCTCGCGCGCCCTTTCCTGCCCGGCCCTTGCTGCTAGCTACCGTCGCCCAGGCGTGCGATGGTGCCCTGCGCGACCGCGCAGAGCTTCTCCTCGCCGTCCTTGCGCACGAACACATCGCAGCGCACCACCGCTTGCTGGCGGCCGCGGCTGACGCATTCGGCACGGGCGATCAGCAGGTCGCCGATCGCCGGACGCAGGTAGTTGATCTTGTACTCCGAGGTCACGACCGGCACCGCCATGGCCGCGCCGCCCGCATAGGTCAGGGCGTTGTCGGCCAGGTAGCTGACCACGCCGCCGTGCAGGAAGCCATGCTGTTGCTGCAGGTCCTGCCGGATCGGCAGGCGCAGCTCGGCACGCTCCGCGCTCAGCACGGCCAGCTCCGCGCCAACCAGCACCGAGAACGGCTGGCTGGCCAGCACCGCGCGGCCATGCGCGAGCAACGGATCGGCGTGATCGTTCACGGTGCCGTGCCGCCGCTCAGAGGACTTCGAACAGGCCGGCCGCGCCCTGGCCGCCGCCGATGCACATGGTCACCACCACGTACTTGACGCCGCGGCGCTTGCCTTCGATCAGCGCATGGCCGACCAGGCGCGCGCCCGACACGCCGTACGGGTGGCCGACCGCGATGGCGCCACCGTTGACGTTGAGGCGGTCCATCGGGATGCCCAGCGTATCGGCACAGTACAGCACCTGCACGGCGAAGGCTTCGTTCAGTTCCCACAGGCCGATGTCGTCGACCTTCAGGCCGGCCTTCTTGAGCAGCTTGGGCACCGCGAACACCGGGCCGATGCCCATTTCGTCAGGCTCGCAGCCGGCCACGGCGAAGCCGCGGAACACGCCCAGCGGCTGCAGGCCCCTGGCCGCCGCCACCTTCGCATTCATCACCACGGCAGCCGAGGCGCCGTCGGAGAACTGCGACGCGTTGCCTGCCGAGACCACGCCGCCGGGCATGGCGGTGCGGATCTTGGCCACGGCTTCGAGCGTGGTGTCGCCGCGGATGCCTTCGTCGGCCGAGACCGTGACTTCCTTGGTCATCAACTGGCCGGTGGCCTTGTCGGCCACGCCTGCCAGCACCGTGATCGGCACGATCTCGTCGTTGAACTTGCCGGCTTCCAGCGCGGCGAAGGCGCGTTGCTGGCTGCGCACGCCGTACTCGTCCTGGCGCTCGCGCGAGATGTTGTAGCGCTTGGCCACGTTCTCGGCGGTCTGCAGCATGTTCCAGTAGATTTCCGGCTTGTTCTTGGTCAGCCAGCTTTCCTGGATCATGTGGCGGTTCATTTCCTGCTGCACGCAGGAGATGGACTCCACGCCGCCGGCCACGAAGATGTCGCCTTCATCGGCGATCACGCGCTGCGCGGCCATGGCGATGGTCTGCAGGCCGGACGAGCAGAAACGGTTGACGGTGGCGCCGGGCACGGTGACCGGGCAGCCTGCGCGCAGCGCGATCTGGCGCGCGATATTGGCGCCGGTGGCGCCTTCCGGGTTGGCACAGCCCATCAGCACGTCTTCCACTTCGCCGGCTTCGATCTTGGCGCGGGCGATGGCGTGCTGGACCGCGTGGCCGCCCAGGGTGGCGCCGTGGGTCATGTTGAAAGCACCCTTCCAGCTCTTGGCCAGGCCGGTCCGTGCGGTGGATACGATGACTGCCTCGTTCATTTGTTGCTCCTCGGAATCTTGGTGTCTGCGCAAGGTGTTCTTGCGAGTTGTTCGGTTTGTCTAGCGTGAGGGCGGTGAGGGCACGGCGGCAAGCACGTCGGCCGACTGCAGGCGCTGCACGCCGGCGGCGGACAGGTCCTGCCAGGCGCGTTCGAGCGAACCGTCGAGGTCGATGGCGCGACATGCGTCCTCGACCACGGCCGCTTCGAAGCCGGCGGCGCGCGCATCGAGCGCGCTCCAGGCCACGCAGTAGTCGGTCGCCAGGCCCACGCAGAACACGCGGCGCACGCCCTGCTCGCGCAGGTAGCCCGCCAGCCCGGTGCGCGTGGCACGGTCCGCCTCCATGAAGGCGGAGTAGCTGTCCACGTCGCGGTGATGGCCCTTGCGGACCACCAGCCGGGCATGCGGCACGTGCAGCCCCGCATGCAGCGCGGCGCCTGGCGTGTCCTGCACGCAGTGCACGGGCCACAGCACCTGCTGGCCATACGGCAGCGCGATGCTCTGGAACGGCTGCGTGCCGGCATGGCTGGCGGCGAACGACGCGTGTCCGGCTGGATGCCAGTCCTGCGTCACCACCACATGCGCGAACGCCTGCGCCAGCCGGTTGACCACGGGCACGATCTCGTCGCCGCGCGGCACGGCAAGCGCGCCGCCCGGCATGAAATCGTTCTGCACGTCGATCACCAGCAGGCAGTCCTGCGCGCCGTAGCTCATGGTTGCTTTCGCCCTTGCGTCGCCCTCACCTGCGGCTTAGTCGTTGAAGCCCTTGCCTTCGGCCGCCAGCTTCTCCAGCAGCGCGGCCGGCTTCCAGGCTTCGCCGTGATAGCCCTTCGCATAGCGGTTCATCGCCTGCGCCACGTTGAACAGCCCGACCTGGTCCGCGTACAGCATCGGGCCGCCGCGGAACAGCGGGAAGCCGTAGCCGGTCAGGTAGACCATGTCGATATCCGAGGCCTTGGAAGCAATGCCTTCCTCCAGGATCTTGGCGCCTTCGTTGACCAGCGCGAACACCAGGCGCTCGACGATTTCCTCGTCGGAGATCTTGCGGCGCGTGATGCCGAGGTCCTTGGAGTGCTGCACGATCATGTCGTTGACCTGCTGGTTCGGGTACGGCTTGCGGTCGCCCGCCTTGTAGTCGTACCAGCCCGCGCCGGTCTTCTGGCCGTAGCGGCCTTGCTCGCACAGCAGGTCGGCGGTCTTCGAGTACTGGATGTCCGGCTTGTCCACCGCGCGGCGCTTGCGGATGGCCCAGCCGATGTCATTGCCGGCCAGGTCGCCCATGCGGAACGGACCCATGGCGAAGCCGAACTTCTCGATGGCCTTGTCGACCTGCTCCGGCAGCGCGCCTTCGTCCAGCAGGTAGCCTGCCTGGCGGCTGTACTGCTCGATCATGCGGTTGCCGATGAAGCCGTCGCACACGCCCGACACCACGGCGGTCTTCTTGATCTTCTTGGCGATCTGCATGACCGTGGCCAGCACGTCCTTGCCGGTCTTCTCGCCGCGCACCACTTCGAGCAGCTTCATCACGTTGGCCGGGCTGAAGAAATGCATGCCGACCACGTCCTGCGGACGCTTGGTGAACGAGGCGATCTTGTTGACGTCCAGCGTGGAGGTGTTGGAAGCCAGGATCGCGCCCTGCTTCATCACTTCGTCCAGCTTCTTGAAGACGATTTCCTTGACGCCCATTTCCTCGAACACGGCTTCGATCACCATGTCCGCGTCCTTGATCTCGTCATAGGACAGCGTGGTGGTCAGCAGGGCCATGCGCTGCTCGACCTTCTCTTGCGTGAGCTTGCCCTTCTTGGCGCTGTTCTCGTAGTTCTTGCGGATCGTGGCCACGCCGCGGTCCAGCGCTTCCTGCTTGGTTTCCAGCATGATCACCGGCACGCCGGCGTTCAGGAAGTTCATGGTGATGCCGCCACCCATGGTGCCGGCGCCGATCACGGCAACCCGCTCGATCTTGCGCACCGGGGTGTCGCCGGACACGTCGGGGATCTTGCTGGCCGCGCGCTCGCCGAAGAAGGCATGGCGCAGGGCGCGCGATTCCGGCGTGGTCACCAGGGCCATGAAGCCTTCGCGCTCGGCCTTCAGGCCGGCCTCGAACGGCTTGAGCGATGCCGCCACGGCATCCACGCACTTCAGCGGCGCCGGGAAGTTCTTGGCCACGGCGGCCACGGTGTTGCGGGCGAAGGCCAGGAAGCCTTCCGCGTTCTCGTGCTTGACCTTCAGGTCGCGCACCTTCGGGTACGGGCCGGGCGCTGCCGCCACGTTCCTGGCGAAGGTCACGGCCGCGGGCAGCACGTCGCCGTCGACGATCTCGTCGAACAGCTTGGTGCCGGCGAACTTCTCGCTCGGAATGGCGGTGCCCGACACGATCATGTTCAGGGCGGCCTCCAGGCCGATCACGCGCGGCAGGCGCTGCGTGCCGCCGGCGCCGGGCAGCAGGCCCAGCTTGACTTCCGGCAGCGCGATCTGCGCGCCCTTGGCCGCCACGCGGTAGTTACAGCCCAGCGCCAGTTCCAGGCCGCCGCCCATGGCCACGGAGTGGATGGCCGCCACGACCGGCTTGGACGATGCTTCGATCGCACGGATCACCGAATGCAGGGTCGGTTCCTGGGTAGCCTTGGGGGTGTTGAATTCGGTCCTGAACCTGATACTGCGCTGTCATGCTGGTTCCTTTGTACTAGAAGTTGTCTCGGGATTCGAATTCTCGAATTATGTTTTTCTGCATTGGCCGGACCATGCGCGGCGAACCCATTGTCCGCCTTGCCGCCGCCTCCGGCTACCGGGAAAACCGCCTGCCGGCGCCCTTGCGCCGGTGCCCGCCCTGGTGCGAGCGGATCAAGCATACACAAAATAGCACGGTCGTTCAATTTCAATTTGGCGGTCCGGCAGGCGTGTCATGCGCCGCCTTTATGGCCGGCCTCGCCGGCGTGCATGCCAGTCCCGCCAAGCCGCATGCGAATGTCCCCGCAGGGCAGGCGCAGCGCCCTATGCGGCACTTCCCGCCCGATATGACGATGTCCTCTAATCACAGTCGGCGCGTTCTGTGCCACGCCCCTCGGATTTACCCTGAGAAGCCGGTAAACTCCCGCCCTTTGCCGCGCGCGGCCGCCCCACGAGGGCGCCGCCCTGCCGACACGCCAGCGACCCTGATGTCCTCCCTACCGTCTTCTTTCGCCCAGCCGCACCATCCCGTCATCGAGCACGACGCGCTCCAGCGCAAGCTCAAGGCCCGCCACCTCACCATGATCGCCATCGGCGGCGCCATCGGCACCGGCCTGTTCGTCGCCTCTGGCGCCTCCATCGCCCAGGCCGGCCCTGGCGGCGCGCTGCTGATGTACGGGCTCATCGGCCTGATGGTGTACTGCCTGATGACCAGCCTCGGCGAGATGGCCGTGCACATGCCGGTCGCCGGGTCCTTCGTCACCTACAGCGCGCTCTATGTGGAGGAAGGCTTCGGCTTCGCGCTCGGCTGGAGCTATTGGTTCAACCTTGCGGTGACCATCGCGGTGGAACTGGTGGCGGCGCAGCTGGTGATGCAGTACTGGTTCCCGGGCGTGCCCGGCGTGGCGTGGAGCGCGGCGTTCCTGCTGCTGATGTTCGGCCTCAACGCGATCTCGGTGCGCGGCTTCGGCGAGGCGGAATACTGGTTCGCGCTCATCAAGGTGGTCACCGTGCTGGTATTCCTCGGCGCCGGCCTGCTGATGATCTTCGGCATCCTGCACGGCGGCCCGCAGGCCGGCTGGCACAACTTCACCGTCGGCGACGCGCCCTTCGTGGGCGGCGTCCCCGCGATGTTCGGCGTGGCCATGATCGCCGGGTTCTCGTTCCAGGGCACGGAGACCGTGGGCGTGGCGGCCGGCGAAGCGGCCGACCCGGCGCGCACGATTCCGCGCGCGATCCGCCAGACGTTCTGGCGCATCCTGCTGTTCTACGTGCTGGCCATCCTCATCATCGGCGTGCTGATTCCCTACACCGACCCCAGCCTGCTGCGCAACGACGTGACCGACATCGGCGTGAGCCCGTTCGCGCTGGTGTTCCGCCGCGCCGGCCTGGCCTTCGCCGCCGGGCTGATGAACGCCGTGGTGCTCACCGCCCTGCTCTCGTCGGGCACCTCCAGCATGTACGCCTCTACCCGCATCCTCTATGGACTGGCCGTCAGCGGCCGGGCCCCGCGCGCGCTGGCGCGGCTGTCGGCCGGCGGCGTGCCCTACCTGGCCCTGGCGGCGACAGCCGCGGTGGGCGCGCTGTGCTTCCTGACGTCGCTGTTCGGCGACAAGGCCGTCTATATGTGGCTGCTCAACACCTCCGGCATGACCGGCTTCATCGCGTGGCTGGGCATCGCGGTGAGCCACTACCGCTTCCGCCGCGGCCTGGTTCGCCAGGGCTACAGCGCCGCGGACCTGGCCTACCGCTCGCCGCTCTACCCGTTCGGGCCGATCTTCGCCACCGTGCTGTGCGTGATCATCGTGCTGGGGCAGAACTACCAGGCCTTCGGCGACGTGCGCGGGCGGTGGGTGGAAATCCTCGGGACCTATATCGGGGTGCCGGTGTTCCTGCTGCTGTGGCTGGGGTACCGCCTGGCCAGAAAGACGCGCGTCGTCCGCTACGAGGACATGCCGTTCGACATCCCTGCGCGCCGCGCGCAGGCAGACTGAGAGGCCGGAGGGCGGACAAGCGAGAGGCCAGATCTTCCGACTTGTTGCCCGCCATGTTGCGCGCGAGATACATCACGCACCCTCGCCCGTCGTGGCGTTTGTGACTGCCTTCGAACTGTCATGCGCCCGTCACGATGGCCGTGCATCGTAGTGGTCTTTCGAACAGATCACCCCGCCTACATGCGCCTGCTTCCGTCCGCGACCGTCACCGCAGTCATCGCCATCACCGCTGCCGCCTGGTCCCTGCCCGCCGTCTCGCAGACGGCCGCCGCGCCCGCCTATCCGGCCACGCTCGCCGGCCACGCGGTCATGCCCGCGCAGAGCTTCATCGACGCGCCCAAGGATGCGCCGCAGGACCTGAAGACGAGCGGCAAGTTCACCACGGCCGGGCGCGCGGAGAAGATCGGCAGCGTGGAAGGCAAGTCGAACGGGCGCCCGACCGGTGTCTCCGTGCCATTCAGGGGACAACCGCTGCAAGGCCACTCCGGCATCAAGCACATGGCCGACGGCAGCTTCTGGGTACTGACCGACAACGGCGCCGGCAGCAAGGCCAATTCGCCGGACTTCATGCTCTACCTGAACCACTACAAGGTGGACTTCAAGAGCGGCAAGCTGCAGCGCCTGGGCACCGTGTTCCTGCACGATCCCGACAAGAAGGTGCCGTTCCGCATCGTCCACGAAGGCACGAAGCAACGCTACCTGACCGGCTCCGATTTCGACACCGAAAGCTTCCAGTTCGCCGGCGGCGCGCTGTGGATCGGCGAAGAGTTCGGGCCGTTCCTGATCAAGGCCGACCTGCAAGGCAAGGTGCTGGCCGTGTACGACACGCTGGTAGACGGCAAGCCCGTGCGCTCGCCCGACCACCCGGCCGTGACGACACCCGGCGTGCCCGGTGGCGCGGTCGACTTCCAGATCAAGCGCTCCAAGGGCTTCGAGGGCATGGCCGCGTCGCCCGATGGCAGCAAGCTCTACGCGCTGCTCGAAGGCCCGGTCTGGAACGCCCAGGCAAAGGACTACGAGCGCATCGACGGCAAGGAAGCGCTGCGCGTGCTCGAGTTCGACACGCTCGCCGGCAAATGGACCGGGCGATCGTGGAAGTACCCGCTCGAGGCCAACGGCAACGCCATCGGCGACTTCAACATGATCGACGCCACCACCGGCCTCATCATCGAGCGCGACAACGGCGAAGGCACAGCCGACAAGGCCTGCCCCGAAGGCCAGAAGCGCGACGACTGCTTCGCCGATATCGCCAAATTCAAGCGCATCTACAAGGTCGAACTGACCGAGGCCAACGCCGGCGGCGCCGTGCGCAAGATCGGCTACATCGACCTGCTCAATATCGCCGACCCCGACAAGCTGGCGCGCAAGCCGCTCAACGACGGCGTGCTCAAGTTCCCGTTCTTCACCATCGAGAACGTCGACGTGGTCGATCCCACTCACATCGTGGTGGGCAACGACAACAACCTGCCCTTCTCGAGCAGCCGCGAGCCGAACAAGGCGGACGACAACGAACTGGTGCTGCTGGAGGTGGGGGAGTTCCTGAAAGCGAAGTAGGACGGCAGGTTCGCAGGAAATGACAAGGCGCTTCGGTCCCTGCGCGGGACGAAGCGCCTTTTTCGTGCCCCGCCGGATGGCAGGTCAGTCGGTCAGTCGCGGCAACTGAACGAGGCAATCCCCTGGTAAGCGGCGCCATTGGCGAGCGTGACCCTGTACGGTACGATCACCAGCACGCCATCGGCGGGGCCGCCGCTGCCGATCACAAGATCAGGCCAACAAGGTGTTTGTGGAGGGCCATAAGGGACCCCCATGAAGCCGCGTATGAGAATTGGACAGTGCAGTGCGAGGTATTCCGAGGAATACCTCAGAGTATCAACAGGCTCTGAGCTCAGCACTGGAAAAAATTAAGACAGAAATAGCTACACCGGGCACGAACTTGAATAACCTGGTGACCAAGAAATGAGGGACGAGATGAATTTCTATAAGATCGGCCTTGATTTCAATTTCCCAGATCAGTGGCATCTGGAGCAGCCTGTTGATAATACCGGGCAAGAGGTGGTTGCGGGCGGATTTGGCCTTGGTAAGCCATGGGACACGAAAATCCCGCTCCGAAGCAGAATTTACCATCCAGGGCATGCGGTGTCCTTTTCGCTCAGTGGGCTCGGCGACTATTTTGTCAAAAAGACATTGATGGATACGCTATTGGCAGCCCTGCCTGAGGGTACTGTGCAAGCGGTGCCTGTGGAGATAGAAGGCGTCGGCGAGCCATACGAAATCCTCAACGTGCTGGACATTGTTGATTGCGTGGACGAGACGAGGACGGGTTTTTCCATGTTTCCGCGTTGGACCGAGGATGATGGGCGCCCGGACAAGATTGGCGACTATCGCATCGACATTTTGCGGATCGATCCTGCAAGGGCTGCAGGGCACGGGCTCTTCCGAACCAAAGGCTGGTTGGTTGGGCTCGTATGCTCAGAGCGAATTCGGGACCTTTTGATGGCGCAGGGCGCAACGGGGATTCGCTTTACGCTTGTTAGCTAAAACGCTGGTGCGTCAGCGTGCCCGACGCCATGTCCTGCTCGGGCACCAGCACGCGCGTAGTGACGTACCCCTTCGACAGGATCGTCTGGGAAAGACCCTTCACCAGCGTCTCGACACCCTGCTTGCCGATGCATTCGTCCTGGTAGTGGTCGAGCCACCGTTGTGCGAAGGCAAAGGGATCCATCGGCAGGGCCGACGCACCGCGTGCCTGCAACGCGGCCGGCAAGTCCCTGGGAACACCCAGGACGAAGCGGCTGATACGGAAGCATGGGTCTTCCTTCGGCAGGGCCGGAAACTCGGCGTGGGCGACAACTTCGGCGCGAACGGCGGGAGCATTGACAATGCCGGCGCGCTCGCGGGCCTCCTGCTGCTGGCGGGTTCGCTGTTCCTGTTCAGTGGCGGTGGTCAAGGCCGGGCCCGGTATTGCTTGTGCGAATGTTGCACGACATGCCAGCAAGAGACTGGCAGCAAACGGCCACAGACTTATGGCTGAAATATGTAGGTGTGAGACAGAAATAAGTCAGCTAATAGAAAGAAACAGCAAGAACGAGGGCTGCTACTGCCGGCATTCGATATAGCCTATCTATCCGTAAACGGATGTAAAGAATCCGCCGACAAGTTGTCTAAATTCCTCGCTTGCTGCGCCTCCTCCGATATCTATCCCGACATGGAATAATGTGTGACACCGAAAGAATCGGCAACTGCGAGCGCGCCTCACCAAATGCAAATCCCCCCAACAAAGTGGGGGGACCCGGTACCAACGTCTACGCCATCAGAAAGTGCGGC
>NZ_JBFTND010000245.1:0-9917 GCF_056397305.1 Cupriavidus sp. 05N40 | reverse complement strand
CACGATCGAGTTCGTGGTCGACCAGAGCGATAACAAGTACTTCTTCCTGGAGATGAACACGCGCATCCAGGTCGAGCACCCGGTGACGGAGATGATCACCGGCTTCGACCTGGTCGCCGAGCAGATCCGGGTTGCGGCCGGGCTGCCGCTGTCGTTCACGCAGGACGACGTCCAGCTGCAGGGACATGCCATCGAATGCCGCATCAACGCCGAGGACCCGGACCGCAACTTCCTGCCGCGTCCGGGGCTGATCTCGCGCTGGGACGTGCCAAGCGGCGAAGGCATCCGCGTCGATACGCATTGCTATGCCGGCTACACCGTGCCGCCCTACTACGATTCGCTGCTCGGCAAGCTGATCGTGCATGCGGCCACGCGCGAGCAAGCCATCGCGCGCATGCGCGCCGCACTGGAAGGCCTGCAGGTCGAAGGCCCGACCACGACCGCGCGCTTCCATGACGCCGTGCTGGCGCATGAAGACTTCGTCGGCGGCCGGGTCACGACGCGCTGGGTCGAAGATACCTTCCTGCCGCAGCGCAAGGCGGAGCAAAAGGCCGCTGCGCAGGCCGCCAAGCAGGCACTGGCTGCCGCCGAGGTGAAGTCATGAGCACGCCCGCCCTGCGTTACACCGACGTCAGCCTGACCGACGGCCAGAGCGCGCGCTGGGCCGGCGCCATGACGACCCCGATGATGCTTGCCGTCGCCGCGCGGCTGGCGGCGGCCGCCCCGGCGGCGATCGAAGTCGCCTCCCCGGCCACGCTGCAGCAATGCGTGACGAGGGGCGAAGACCCCTGGCAGCGCATCGCGCTGCTGCGCGAACGCTGCCCCGGCATTGCGCTGCGCGCCGCCATTGCGCTGCTGACGGAACATGGCAGGCGCGGCATCGATGTGCTACCGACCGAGGCCGTCACGCTGTGGTTGCGCGAACTGGCGCAGCGCGGCGTGTCCGAGATCGTGCTGCTCGACCCGATGGTGGAGATCGCGCGTATCGCGCCGGTGCTGAAGGCTGGCAAGGCGCTCGGCCTGACCATGATCGCGGCCCTGCCGTTCGCGCCCGGCTCCACGCACAGCGACGATGCGTTGCAGGAGCAGGCCGCGGCCCTGGCCGAGGCAGGCGCGGCCCGCGTGATGCTGCGCGACGAAGCCGGCCTGCTGACCCCGGACCGCCTGGCCACGCTGCTGCCCGCGCTGCGCGCGGGACTGGGCACGGGACCGGGCGCCACGCCGCTGGATCTGCATCTGCGCTGCCAGACCGCGCTCGGTCCCATGGTTGCGCTGGAGGCGATACGGCTGGGTATCGCCGGGCTCGACACCGCGTTCGCGCCGCTCGCCAACGGCGCCTCGGTGCCGGCGCTGGGCACGCTGCTGAAATCGCTGCGCATGCTGGCCCTGGGAACACCGGCGAGCGAGCAGACACTGCACGCCGTGGGCGACGCCGGCCGCCTGCTCGCGGAACTGGCCGATCGCCACGGCTTCGCGCCGGCCCGCCCGTGGGTCTTTGACCTCGCCCCCTACGCACACCAGTTGCCGGGCGAAGTCGCTGCGCAGTGCATGCAACGGCTGGCCGAACTGGGGCTGACGCACAAGCTGCACGCCTTTGCCAACGAGTGCGCGCTGGTCCGCAGCGAGATCGGCATGCCGCCGATGCTGGCGCCGTTCGCGCGGCCGATTGCGGAACAGGCGCTGCGGCACCTGCAGGGCCTGCCGCGCTATGCCGAGCTTCGGCCCGGCGTGCGCCGCGCCTTGCAGCAGGTTCACGGCGCGGCGGCAGGCAATGTCGACGCCGGGTTGCTCCAGCGTGTCGGTGCGGTGCCCAAGGCAGCGGCACCATCGCTCGCCGCATTGCGCGCGGCACATCCCACGTCGAATGACGCGGCGCTGGTGCTCTTCCTTGCCTGCGGCGTCGCACCGGAATCGCTTCCTGCACCGGCTTCACCAGACGCGCTGCGTTATGTACCCACCACGCCAGCGGATGCACTCCTGGCCGGACTCACGGCACGCGCCGCACCCTATGCGCAACTCAGCGTGCAGGGCCCCGGCGTTTCGATCCAACTCCAGGGCACGGAGGGCTGAACTCATGCTCGAAGACCTCAAGAAACTGGTCGCCGCGGAAACCGCGCGCACCGGCAAGCGCCGCACCATCCACCTGACCGACGACACGCTGCGCGACGGCCAGCAATGCCTGTGGGCCACCCGCATGCGCACCGAGCACATGCTGCCGATAGCGGAACGCATGGACCAGGCCGGCTTCCTGTCGCTGCAGGCGATCGCGCTGGTGCAGTTCGATGCCAGCGTGCTGTTCCTGAACCAGGACCCGTTCGAACGCATCCGCCTGCTGCGCGAGCGCTTCACGCGCACGCCGCTGCGCGCCGCCATCCGCAGCAACCTGATGCGCGGCTTCTTTCCGGTGGCCGACGACATCACCGAGCTCTTCGTCGAGCGGCAGATCGCCAACGGCGTCCGCGACATCGGCATCTTCGATGCGCTGATGTGCTCGGACAACCTCGCCCCCAGCATCGCCACGGCGCGCCGGCTCGGCGCCAACGTGACGCTCTTGCTCGGCTACAACATCGCGCCCGGCTATGACGACGCCTTGTATGCGCGCAAGGCGCGCGAGGCCGTCGAGCGCTTTGGCGTGCAGACCGTCACGCTGGCCGATGCGGCCGGCATCCTGACGATCGACCGCGTACGCACCCTGGTGCCGGCAATGAAGCAGGCCATCGGTGATCGAGCACGACTGGAATTCAACACCCACTGCCTGACCGGACTCGGGCCGCTGCTCGCACTCGAGGCCGCGGTGCACGGCGCCGACAGCATCCTGACGGCGGTGGACCCGATGGCCAATGGCAATTCGCTGCCGGCCAGCCAGATGATTGCGCGCAACCTGCGCGAGATCGGCTTCGACGTGGTGGTCAATGACGACTTGCTCGACGAAGTGGGCGCGTATCTTGGCGCGCTGGCCGAGCGGGAAGGCCATCCGGTCGGCGTGCCTGCCGAATACGAGCCCAGCCACTACATCACCCAGTACGCGGGCGGCGCGATGAGCAACCTGGAATCTCAGCTCAAGCTCGCCGGCATTTCCGACAAGCTGCCGGCGGTGCTGGAAGAGATCGGGCGGGTGCGGGTGGAGCTCGGCTCGCCGATCATGGTCACGCCCTATCCCGCGATCATCGGGGCGCAGGCGGTGATGAATGTCATCAACGGCGAGCGCTACAAGGCCGTCCCGGATGAAGTGAAGAAGTACGTCTGCGGGTATTTCGGCGCCCTGCCGCTGCCGGTCGACGCGAACGTGAAGGACAAGGTCATCGCCAACGGCTCGAAGGATGTGAGCCTGACGCCCCCCGTGATCGAACCGGTGCTGCCGGGCTTGCGCCAGCGCTACAAGAACATGGGCGACGACGAACTGCTGCTGCGCTATATGTACGGCGACGAGAAGGTAAACGGCCTGGCGCCGACGGGCACGGGCGACAGCTTCAGCGTCCACCACCCGGTCGTCGATCTCGTGGCCGGCCTGGCACAGCGCCAGAGCAAGGCGAAGGTGCAGGTCCGCGGCAGCGAGTTCTCGCTGAGCGCGAACTGAGGAGCGCCACATGAACGTTTCCCTCGCAAGGCCGCAGCCGATTCCCACCGCCGAGACCGCGCACTACTGGCAGGCGGCGCACGAAGGCCGGCTCGAAATACAGTATTGCCCGGCCTGTACGCGCCACCAGTTCTACCCGCGCCGCTTCTGCACGCAATGCCTGTCCGACCAGCTCGAATGGGTGCAGGCGAGCGGCCACGGGCGGATCTATACCTACACCGTGTGCCACGTCGCCGCGCATCCCGCCTTCGCGTCGGACGTGCCGTATGCGATCGGCATGATCGAGCTCGACGAGGGCGTGCGCATGCTGGCAGGCATTGTCGACGCCGACCCCGATTGCCTTGCCGTCGGCGCGCCGGTCGAGGTGTGCTTCGAACGCATCAGCGACGACGTCGCACTGCCGATGTTCCGGCTCACGGGCAGCGCCAATGCCCGGCCCGTTCCCGATACCAGAGACAAACCATGATCATCGATTCCTTCGACGCCGGCGCCACGGCATATCCCGACCGCATCTTCGTCCAGGGAGGCGACGTGCGCCTGAGCTACCAGGACGCGGCCGGCGCATCGCACGCGGTTGCCGCCGCGCTGGTGCGCGACGTGCAACCGGGCACGCACGTCGGCATGCTGTCGCCCAATCATCCGATGGTGCTGCCGGCGATGCTGGGCGTGATGCGCAGCGGTGCGGTCTTCGTGCCGCTCAACGCGCGCGATCCCATCGAGGACATCATCTGGTTCGCCAGTTTCTGCGAGATCACCGTGCTGATCTGCCATCCGCAGTACGCGCCGCACCTGGAACGCCTGAAGCAGGAGATCCCGACGCTCAGGCGCGTCATCGGGCTGACGGAGCCGCTGGAGCCGAACGGCCACTGCATCGCGCAATGGGTGAAGGACTTCGCCGGGACGCGCGTGACGGTGCGGCGCGAAGCGGACGACATCGCCATCATCAAGTCGTCCGGCGGCACCACGGGCCGTCCGAAGGCGATCATGCAGAGCCACCGCTCGCTCGAGACGGCCTACCGGATCAGCAACCAGTTCACGCCACCGCGCAAGGACCCCGTGCACCTGGTGGTGGCGCCGCTCACGCATGCCGCGGGCGCCACGATGGTGGCACTGGCACGCATCGGCGCGCGCAACGTGATCGCTGCGTCGGCCGATCCGGGCGTGATCCTCGAAGCGATCGAGCGCGAACGCGTGACGCATATCTTCCTGCCGCCGACCATGATCTATCGCCTGCTCGCCCACCCCGATGCGCGCACACGCGACTGCTCCTCGCTCGAGTACGTGCTGTATGGTGCCGCGCCGATGTCGGTCGACAAGCTGCGCGAAGGCATCGCCCTCTGGGGCCAGGTGTTCATGCAGAGCTACGGCCAGTCGGAAGTGCCCGGTGTCATCACCTGCCTGTCGCGCAAGGATCATTTCGTGCACGACGACCCCGAACTCGACAAGCACCTCGGCTCCGCCGGCCGCCCCTCGGGCGCCTGCGAGGTGGCGCTGATGGACGACGAGGGCAATATCGTGGGCACGGGCGAACGCGGCGAGATCGTGGCCCGCGGCGACCTCGTCTCGCCCGGCTACTACAACAACCCCGAAGCCACCGCCGAGGCGCGCGCCTTTGGCTGGCACCACACCGGCGACATCGGCGTGTTTGACGAGAACGGCTACCTGTATGTGGTCGATCGCAAGAAGGACATGGTCATCTCCGGCGGCTTCAACATCTACCCGAGCGAGATCGAGCAGGTGATCTGGGGCCACCCGGCGGTGCAGGACTGCGCCGTGGTCGGCATACCCGACGCCGACTGGGGCGAACGCCTGACCGCCGTGATCGAGCTCAAGCCCGGTTGCAATGCCACCGCCGACGAGATCGTCGAGCTGTGCCGCAAGCGCTTCGGCAGCCTGAAGACGCCCAAGCAGGTCGAGTTCTGGCCCACGCTGCCACGCAGCCCGGTCGGCAAGGTGCTGAAGAAGGATGTGCGAGCGCAGCTTACGGCTGCATCAAAGCCGGTTTGAAAGGATGGACATGGACCCGAAAGCACTGAGTGGCCGCTATGCCATCGCGGGCGTCGGCGAGGCCGGCATGGGCAAGGCCCTGCCGGGCGACACCGCGTTGTCGCTGCAATGCGACGCGGCGCGGCTCGCGATCCTGGACGCGGGGCTGAAGCCCTCCGACATCGACGCCGTCTTCGCGCACTGGGACGACCGCGCCGCCGGCTTGCTGGTGACCGAGCACATGGGGCTGCAACCGCGCTATGTCGACAGCACCGTGGTCGGCGGGCAATCCAACCTGACGCATATCGCCCATGCAATGGCGGCGATGGAGGCGGGACTGTGCAATGTGGCGCTGATCACCTATGGCAGCACGCAGCGCCTGGACCGCAGCCGCGCGCGCGGCGGCCATGCGCAGGATGCCCGCATGCCGAACGGCCAGTTCGTGCAGCCGTACGGCATGCTGAGCCCGATCGGCTTCTACGCGATGCAGGCACGCCTGCACATGCATCGCTACGGCACGCTTGCCGAAGACCTTGGGGAAGTCGCGATCGCGGCGAGGCGCTGGGCACAGCGCAATCCGAATGCGGTCGCGCGCGAGCCGCTGACCATGGCCGACTACCTGGCCTCGCCCATGGTCGCCGACCCGCTGCGCAAGCTCGATATCTGCCAGGTCACCGACAGCGCCGGCGCCATGGTGCTGGTGCGGACCGGGCGCGCGCGCGACTTGCGCCGTCCGCCGGTGCTGGTGCAAGGGTTCGCGGAGCAATATATCCAGCACGCCACGCCGTTTGGCATGGACGACTGGATCGACAATGGCGTGCTCGCGGAGATGGGCCGGCTGGCGCTGGAGCGCGCCAGCCTGAGCCGTAGCGAGATCGACATCGTGCAGATCTACGACGCGTTCACCAGCAACGTGCTGATCGGCCTGGAGGAGCTGGGATTCTGCGGGCGCGGCGAGAGCGGCGCCTTCGTGCGAGGCGGGCGCATTGCGCCGGGCGGGGCATTTCCGCTGAATACCTCGGGCGGCGGCCTGTCCTTCAATCACGGCGGCATGTTCGGCATGCCGCTGATGATCGAGTCGGTCCGTCAGCTACGCGGGGATTGCGGGGAGCGCCAGGTGCCTGGCGCCCGCAACTGCCTGGTGCAGGCGGGCGGCCTGGTGATGTCCGCGTATATGGTGATGGTGCTGGGAACGGCTTAGCCGATTCAGACGGTGCGCGGCGCGGCATCCCGCTGCGCTTCGAGCTGCCTGATCGCCTCGCGCATCGAATCGCCGATCAGCTTCTCGGCCGCTTCCGCCGCGGCATCGAGGTTGCCCGACTTGAGGCCCTTTTGCAGCGTGCGCCAGTTGCGGGCCGATTCCTTGCGCCGTGCCGGCGTGGACAGGCCAAGCTGGGTGTAACGCAGCGTCTGCCGCGCCAGCGAACCCAGGATCTCGGCCAGGCGCTCATTGGTGCAAGCCTCGCGCATGACGCGCCCGAGGCGGAACGAGGTTTCGATGAAGGCGACGGTGCTATCCGCCTCCTGCGCCAGCGTTTCCAGCGCGCGCACGTCGGCATCGATGGTCGCCGCAATCTGCGCCGCCTCTTCCGGGCTTAGCCGGCTTACCATGGTGCCGGAAAGCTTGCCGCGAATCTCGAAGATGTCTGCAACCTCCTTGATCGATAGCTGGGTGACGTGGGCGCCCTTGTTGGGCAGGATGTTCACCACCGAATCCTTCTCAAGGATGCGCAAGGCCTCGCGCACCGGTCCGCGGCTGACCGCGAACTGCTCGGCCAGCGCTTCTTCACGGATACGCTCGCCCGGGGCGTATTCGCCATTCGCGATGGCAGTGAAGATGCTGTCGGCGATCTGCTCGGGCAGTGTCCTCAGCTGGCGGCTGGCGGGACGATTGGATTGTGTGGTCATGTCGAAAGCTCGAAACTGCGCAATTATGAAACTACGATTGTAGACAAACGCAATGTAAGCACGAGATTAGACCACAACTGCGCGCGCAAGATCACGAGCCGTGAAGACAGACTGCGCTAAACCACGACGAATCACGACGAACCATCATGTCAAAGCCCCAGATCCTGACCTATATCGATGCCGGCACCTCCGACGGCACCGCGCGCCTGATGCGCACCATCGGGCAGCAGCTTCGTTCCGGTATGTACGAGATCCGCACGGTCATGGCCGATGACATCCGGCATGACGCATCGCTGTTCGATGACGCAGTGCTGTTCGTCATGCCGGGTGGCGCCGACCTGCCCTATTGCGCAGCGCTGAACGGCGCCCCCAACGCGCGCATCCGGCGCTTTGTCGAACAAGGCGGGGTCTACCTGGGCATCTGCGCGGGTGCGTACTACGCCTGCAGGGAACTCGCCTTTCACGCCGGCAGCGCGGGCGAGATCTGCGGCACGCGGGAGCTGAGCTTCGTGGACGCGGTTGCGGTGGGCTCCTTGCCCGAACTCACGGGAGGCGTCGCCTATGACGGCACGCCGCGCAGCACCGCCGCGGTGGAGATCCGGACGACGGAACGGCTGACCGCTGCGCCGGTGTCGCTCTACACGCACTACCACGGCGGCTGCCGCTTCGATTTCGGCGATGCGCCGGGGCCGGAGACCCAGGTCCTGGCCGTTTATACCGGCATCGAAGGCGACCCGCCCGCGATCGTGAGCTCACGCGTGGGCAAGGGCAGCGCGATCCTGACCGGCGTGCACCTGGAGATCTCGGAGCGCGAGTGCAAGGACGCCTTGCTAGGTCACAGCGACAGGACCGCGCACATCCACGTCTGCCAGAGGCTGGCGCAGACGGGCGAGGCGCGACTGGCGGTGTTCCGCCAGTTACTGTTCCATGCCGGGCTCGCGCTGGGTTGACCGCTCAGGGCGTCCAGTACCAGATGGCGGAGTTGGAGATAAAGGTCTCCCACATGGCGTGCGGCTTGGCGGGATCATCGTCCTCGTAGCGACGGGCCAGTACCCATTGGGCCTCGATGCGCTCGCGCGATGGATCGCCCAGGCCATCCTGCTCGCCCGCGGCTAGGTAGCGACCGGCAAAGGTGGTCAGCGAGGCATGCTGCTCAGCTTGGTTCTTCCAGAGCACCGTGAATCCGATCAGCGCGCCGTCGGTCATGCCGTGCGTCTCGAACCAGGCGCTGGGATCGGGCTTCCCGACCTTGGTCTGGTAGCGCCCGGTAAAGTGGGCACCCGGCCCGATGGAGAGGATTTCGAGCCCGCCGCCGTTGCGGCTGAGCCATCGTCCGACCCGGATTGTCATGGTGTCTCCTTGGTATTGCCCAGCATGTTTGAACGGGGAGAACTGCGCACTTAGTTTAGGACAGCGGTTTGCCGGGGACAACTTTGTCGGGATTGCCCGGGCACCACGCGCTGGCCGCGATGTCGACCCGGGAGAGACGCTATCCCTCCTCGAAAGCGGCCGCCGGCAGGCGGTCCGCGCTCAGGATCGTGTGTGGTTTTCCGAGTACTGAAAGCCATCGCTTTTCCGGCGAGCCGCTCGCTGTGTGCTCCGGCAAAACAAGTACTGATATGCTTGGCAACCTGCCATAGCTCGCTCCGCGCGGGCTGGTGGCTCAACATAAAGTTCAGCCACACGGGGCGGACCCTATCTGGACGAAAATCAGCCAGGAGCGCTGCATTGAACGACGACCCGCTACACGGCCGCTTGTTATTGCCGCCAGAGCCGCCGACGCTTGCGCCCGGCATCGTGCACAGCAATTTCAGCGTGCAGGGCGACGCCCGTCAAAGCTTCCGGGCCTGGCAGGAGCGCATGAGCCCTGTCTACGACATACGGCCTTCGTCAAAGCAAGCCGAGGATAGGTTCGACGCATCGCTGTCTCGCTACACGATCGACAATCTGAGCCTCTTCGACTTCCGCACCGGGCCGAACCTGGCCGTGCGATCGTTGGGCCGGGTATCGACCGAGAGCATTCATGACATAAGCTTCAGCGTGTTCCTTGAAGGGCCGCCGGGGCAGTTCCTGAACGGCAAGCCACGGCTCGACGCGCCACAGATACCGCACGCGCCAAGTATCCTCGCGCTGGACATGGACCAGCCGTGCACAATCCGGAATTTTGATGGCCGGATACTGCTCCTTTTTGTGCCACGCGATCTGGTGGAAAGCTCGTTTCCCGATGCCGCCTCGCTGCATGGTCGCTCGATTCAAGCCACCACCCCCTTGACACGCCTGATCATTGAGCATCTCGTTGCATTAAACCGACAAATCAGCGGTCTCGACCGGCAGGAAGCGCGTCAGCGCTTTCTCACCACGGTAGAGCTACTCGCCACCGCTTTCAGCCGTCAGGCAGGGCTTTCCGGCAATCGGCGCGCAGCGGTACGCGCTGCCGTCTATGGAC
>NZ_JBFTND010000244.1:0-9953 GCF_056397305.1 Cupriavidus sp. 05N40 | reverse complement strand
GTGTTGATGTGACAGCGCAATCACATCCCGGATCTTCATGTCCGGAGGGATGGTGATCGGATCACGCAGCACGCCGGATTCGTAGCGCTTCACGCGCGCGATTTCGCGAGCCTGGTCGGCCGGCTTCAGGTTCTTGTGGACGATGCCAATACCACCGGCCTGCGCCATGGCGATCGCCAGGCGGGCTTCCGTGACGGTATCCATGGCGGCGGATACCAGCGGAATGTTCAGCTCGATCGAACGGGTCAGGCGGGTACGGAGGGAAACATCACGGGGCAGTACCGACGAATAGGCCGGCACAAGCAGCACGTCATCGAATGTGAGTGCTTTCTGGACAAGACGCATAGCAATTCCTCTAGGCGCAAAACCGAATTATACAGGAATGGCACGTTTCTTGACGCGCCTGCGAGTGCCCTTGTGCGAGTCTGCTATGCTCTTTGTCCTTTTTCCGGCATAGGTCTGACCAAGATGGGTATCGGCGTACTGTGCGGCCTGCTGGCCGGCGCGTTCTGGGGCATGGTGTTTATCGCCCCCAAGCTGCTGCCCGTGTTCTCGCCGTGGGAACTCGCGATCGGCCGCTACCTGGCCTATGGGCTGGTCGCGTTCATTGCCGCGCTGCCGCTGATGAAGCGCATCGCCCGCAAGCTGACCCGCGCCGATTGCGTGGCCCTGCTGCGCCAGGCCTTCACCGGCAACCTGCTCTACTACGTGCTGCTGGCCTTCGGCGTGCAGCTGGCCGGCGTCGGCCCGACGTCGCTGATCATCGGCATCCTGCCCATCTCGGTCACCATCATGGGCAGGCGCGACCACGGCGCGGTGCCGCTGTCCCGGCTGATCTGGCCCTTGCTGGTGGTGGCCGCGGGCATCGCCTGCATCAACATCGACCTGTTCGGCGGCGGTGGCGGCGCCCACGGGCAGGCCGGCGCGGCGGCGCTGCGCCCGGCATGGGAGCGCCTGGCGGGCGTCATGTGCGCGGCAGGCGCGCTGGTATGCTGGACGCTCTATGCCGTCGACAACGCGCGCTACCTGCAGCGCAACCCCCAGTACAGCGGCAACGAATGGTCGGCCTTGTACGGCATCTCCACCGGCGTGGTCTCGGTGGTGCTGGCGATCGCTGGCTGGCTGCTGGCCGGCGACAGCCTGGCCGCCGCCGGCAGCGGCCGCGACTGGCACTGGTTCTGGACGGTCAACGCGGCGGTGGCACTGGGCGCGTCGCTGATCGGCAACAACTTGTGGAATATCTCGAGCCGCCGACTGCCGCTCACGCTGTCKGGCCAGMTGATCGTGTTCGAGACGCTGTTCGCGCTGGCATATGGCTTTGTGTTCGACCATCGCCTGCCGCGCCCGCTGGAGATTGCCGCCATTGTGTTGTTGATGGTCGGCGTGGCCTGGTCGGTGCGCTTGCACGCCACCGGCAAGTCTGCCTAAACTAGCGGCCAATCCCGGCGGTCAGGGGCGCGCGAGTCACTCGTGGGGCGGGGATCTCCTGCCTGCCTGGGACGACTGCGAATCGTTGCGGATGGCAGTTGCGGCCTGCCGCAGCGCGCGCCCTTCGCAGCCATTGTTCCCCGCAGGCCGTCACCCCGACCCAAGCCAATGAAACCAATGACTGCGCGCAAGACCGCCCGCCCGCTCGCGCTCCTCACGCTCGCCGCCCTGGCCTGCCTTTGCCAGTCCGGCATCGCCCAGGCGCAATGGCAATGGCGCGACGCCAGCGGCCGTACCGTGTTCAGCGATGTCCCGCCGCCGCCCTCGGTGCCGCCCGCCAGCGTGGTCAAGGCCCCCGGGCGCTTTGCCGGCGCCTTGCGGCCCGCCGAGCCGGCGCCGGCCGTGGCGGCCGTGGCGGCCATGTCGGTGAATGCCAGGACGGAGCTGAAAGGCGAGGCGAAAGCAGAGGCCAGGCCGGCCGCGAGCGCGGAAGACGCCTTCCAGAAACGCCGCGCGGACGCGCTCAAGGCCGATGCCGAGCAAGCCACCAGGGACAAGCTCGCCCAGGAACGCCAGGTGCGCTGCACCGAGATGCGCAACTTCGCCACGGCATTGCAGCAAAACCGCCGCATTGCCCTGCCGGCCGCGGATGGCTCGGCGCAGCACCTGAACGACGACCAGCGCCAGGCCGAAATGCAGCGCGCGAACGCGAGCATCGCGGAAAACTGCGCCTAGGCGAGGAAACGGAGCGCCTTGCGCGTCAGCCGCCGCGCAGCCATTTCTGGCCTTCCCTGGTGCCGCCGCGACGGGTTTTCAGCACGCGCTTGCGGCGCGCCGACTTCGGATCCGCCACCAGCGGGCGATAGACTTCGATACGGTCGCCGTCGCGCACGACGGTGTCGGGGGTCTTGAGCTTGCTGAAGATGCCCACGCGCAGGGTGGCGGGATCCACCTCCGGGCAGGCCTGCAGCAACCCGGACGCGCCGATCGCGCCGATGACGCTGGTGCCGGGCGCCACCTCGATTTCCCTCAGGAAGGCGCCTTCAGGGCGGGCGTAGCACACCGATACGCGCACCGTGCCGGCCGCCGCGTCAGCCATTGCCATACACCACCTCGGCCCGCTTGACGAAGGCGTCGACGAAGGTATTGGCGATCATGCTGAACACCGGTCCGATGATCTTCTCCAGCAGGAAGCTGGAGAACTCGTAGTGCAGGTGGAACTCGATCTTGCAGGCGTCCTCGCGCAGCGGCGTGAAGCGCCAGGATCCGCTGAAGACCTTGAAGGGGCCGTCCTCGAACACCATATCGATGCGGGTGGGCCGCTCCTGGGTGTTGCGGGTATGGAAGTACTGCTTGATGCCGTTGAAGTGGATGTGGATCTTGGCGTCGAGCATGGTCTCGGTCTGCTCGAACACCTCCACGCCACCGCACCAGGGGAGGAACTTGGGATAGTCCTCGACTTGCGTGACCAGGTTGTACATCTGCTCGGCGGAGTGGCCGAGCAGCACGGATTTATGGACGTCTGCCATGTATCGGGAAATCGGGTGTATCGGGAAAGCAAGCACGGCCCGAACGAATCCCGGGCGCGGCATGACGCACTGCGGGATCCACCGGGGCGGGCCGGTTTGCTAGAATCGCAATTTTAGCCCACGCACGGCACATCGGCATCCCGGCCGCGTCCTGGCCACAATGCAAGGGCGCCTGGCGGCCTCCCGGCGGCGCGGCCCACCCGCCCGGCTTCCCCATCTGATTTCTGGTTTTTCGTTTTTTTGTTTTTTGTTTTTTGTTTTTTCTTACCTTCATCTCCTCTACCCGGATCGCATGACCATCGCAGACAACAAGAAGGCCTTTTTCGACTACTTCATCGAAGAGCGATACGAGGCGGGGATCGTGCTCGAGGGCTRGGAAGTCAAGGCGATCCGCGCGGGTCGCGTGCAGATCAAGGAGGGTTACGTGGTCGTGCGCGATGCCGAGCTGTTCCTGATCGGCGCCCACATCAGCCCGCTGCAGAGCGCTTCGACCCACATCAACCCCGATGCGGTGCGTACCCGCAAGCTGCTGCTCAAGGCCGAGGAAATCAAGCGGCTGATCGGCAAGGTGGAGCAGCGCGGCTTCACGATCGTGCCACTTAACCTGCATTACACGCGCGGCCGCGTCAAATGCGAGATCGGCCTGGCCAAGGGCAAGAAGCAGTTCGACAAGCGCGAAACCGAGAAGAACCGCGACTGGCAGCGCGAAAAGGCGCGCATCATGAAGGGCGCGACGAAGGAATAAGGCGCGGGGAGCAACGCTCCCGCCTGGCGCCAGCCGCGTGCGTCGCGCGCGCCCTTGCCTGCCCTCCTTGCCTTCCCTGTATCCGCTAGGCCTTCTGCGCTTTCACGATCTGCAGCGCGGCCGCCACCATGCTGCTCATCTCCCCGAGGTTGCCCGGCACGATCAGGGTGTTGCCCTGCTTGGCCAGGTTGCCGAAGGCGCCCACGTATTCCTCCGCTACCTTCAGGTTGACCGCCTCCATGCCGCCATCGGTGCGGATGGCGCGCCCGATCTTCTCGATCGCCTGCGCATTGGCTTCGGCCACGGCCAGGATCGCCGAGGCCTCGCCCTGCGCCCGGTTGATGGCGGCCTGGCGGTCGCCTTCCGATTTCTGGATGGCCGCCTCGCGCGCGCCCGTGGCCAGGTTGATCTGCTCCTGGCGCTTGCCTTCCGACGCCGCGATCAGCGCGCGCTTTTCGCGCTCGGCGGTGATCTGGGCCTGCATGGCATGCAGGATCTCCTTGGGCGGCGTGAGGTCCTTGATCTCGTAGCGCAGCACCTTCACGCCCCAGCTGGCGGCGGCTTCATCGAGCGCGTTGACCACGCTGTGATTGATGTAGTCGCGCTCTTCAAAGGTCTTGTCCAGCTCCAGCTTGCCGATCACCGAGCGCAACGTGGTCTGCGACAACTGGGTGATGGCAACCACGAAATTGCTCGAGCCGTAGGACGCCTTCATCGGATCGGTGACCTGGAAATACAGCACGCCGTCCACCTGCAACTGCGTGTTGTCGCGCGTGATGCAGACCTGGCTGGGCACGTCGAGCGGGATTTCCTTCAGCACGTGCTTGYAGGCCACCCGGTCGATGAAAGGCAGCACCACGGTCAGGCCCGGCGTCAGCGTCGCGCGGTACTTGCCGAGGCGCTCCAGCACCCAGGCATGCTGCTGCGGCACGATCTTGAAGCTCTGCGCCACCAGCACGATCACAGCGACCAGGACCAGCAGGGGCAGCAGGCTGCCGAAGAACTCGAACATGTGACCTCCGTGAGGGGGTTGAAGAAAGACAGAACGGAATAAAAACCGCGGGAAACAGGCCCGCGCCAGGACCAAACGCCTAGCGCGGGCTGACGAACAGGGTGTTGCCGTGCACCTCGACGATGCGGAAGCGCCCGGGCGCCGCGGCGGCGCCGGGCTGTAGCTCGACATCCCATTCGGTGCCGCGGTAGCGCACCCGCGCACGGCCGCCCGAGCCCCACGCCGGCACTTCCAGCTCCTGGCCGATGTCCAGGTTGACGTTGGGATCGCACTCGGCAGCATCRCGCCGCGTGCGGCCGTAGCGGGAGCGCCGCAGCACCACGAAGCCGGCCAGGGCCACCAGCGCGGCCAGCACGGTCTGGCTGGCCGCGGCAAGCCCCCCCAGCGCGGCAAGGCCGCCGGCGGCGGCCCCAAGTGCCACCATCAGCAGGTACAAGGTGCCGAGCGCCAGTTCCGCGATCACCAGCACCGCGGCCAGTGCAAACCAGATGTAGTACGGCGCCATCTCCCCCCCTACCGATCAGCAGTCCCAATTGAAAAACCCCCGCAGCGCCAGGGCGCCTGCGGGGGTTCGGAACACCTGGCGCAGGGCCGGTGTACCGCTATTGTGACTTCAAATGCCTCAGGAAGCCAGTTGCTTCCAGGTATCGATGACCGAGTCCGGGTTCAGCGAGATCGACTTGATGCCTTCCTTGGCCAGCCACTCGGCAAAGTCCGGGTGATCCGAAGGACCCTGGCCGCAGATGCCGACGTACTTGTCCAGGCGCAGCGCGGTGGAGATCGCGCGCGACAGCATGAACTTGACCGCCGGGTCGCGTTCGTCGAAGTCCTTGGCCAGCAGTTCCATGCCGGAGTCGCGGTCCAGGCCCAGCGTGAGCTGGGTCAGGTCGTTCGAGCCGATCGAGAAACCGTCGAAGAACTGCAGGAATTCCTCGGCCAGGATGGCGTTGGACGGCACTTCGCACATCATGATGATACGCAGGCCGTTCTCGCCGCGCTTCAGGCCGTGCTTGGCCAGCAGCTCGATCACCTTCTCGGCCTGGCCGAGCGTGCGCACGAACGGCACCATGATCTCGACATTGGTCAGGCCCATGTCGTCGCGCACGCGCTTCATGGCCTTGCATTCCATCTCGAAGGCTTCGGCGAAGTCTTCGGAGATGTAGCGCGAGGCGCCGCGGAAGCCCAGCATCGGGTTTTCCTCGTCCGGCTCGTAGCGCGAACCGCCGATCAGCTTCTTGTACTCGTTGGACTTGAAGTCCGACAGGCGCACGATGACGGGCTTCGGGTAGAACGCCGCGCCGATGGTGGCGATGCCTTCGGCCAGCTTGTCGACGTAGAACGCGCGCGGGCTGGCGTGGCCGCGGGCCACGCTTTCCACGGCCTTCTTCAGGTCAGCGTCGACCTGCGGGTAGTCGAGGATGGCCTTCGGGTGGACGCCGATATTGTTGTTGATGATGAACTCGAGGCGGGCCAGGCCCACGCCCTGGTTCGGGATCTGGCAGAAGTCGAAGGCCAGTTGCGGGTTGCCGACGTTCATCATGATCTTGACGTCGATTTCCGGCATTTCGCCGCGCTGCACTTCCGTGACCTCGGTCTCGAGCAGGCCGTCGTAGATACGGCCTTCATCGCCCTCGGCGCACGACACCGTCACCAGCGTGCCGTCCTTGAGCACGTCGGTGGCATCGGCGCAGCCGACCACGGCCGGCACGCCCAGTTCGCGCGCGATGATGGCAGCGTGGCAGGTACGGCCACCGCGGTTGGTGACGATGGCAGCCGCGCGCTTCATCACCGGCTCCCAGTTGGGGTCGGTCATGTCGGCGACCAGCACGTCGCCGGGCTGCACGCGTTCCATTTCCGCCGGGTCGTTGATCACGCGCACGCGGCCGGTGCCGATCTTCTGGCCGATCGCGCGGCCGCTGGTCAGCACGGGTGCCGTGCCCTTGAGCTTGAAGCGCTGCTCGGCCTTGCCGGCGGACTGGCTCTTCACGGTCTCCGGGCGCGCCTGCAGGATGTAGATCTTGCCGTCGCGGCCGTCGCGGCCCCATTCGATGTCCATCGGGCGGCCGTAGTGCTTCTCGATGATGACGGCGTACTTGGCCAGCTCGGCCACGTCCGCGTCGGTGATCGAGTAGCGGTTGCGCAGTTCGATGGGCACGTCCACGGTCTTCACGCGGCCGGCTTCGCCCGGCGCGGTGAATTCCATCTTGATCAGCTTGGAGCCGATCGAGCGGCGGATGATCGGGTACTTGCCGGCTTCCAGCGTGGGCTTGAAGACGTAGAACTCGTCGGGGTTGACCGCGCCCTGCACCACGGTTTCGCCCAGGCCGTAGCTGGAAGTGATGAAGACCACTTCCTGGAAGCCCGACTCGGTGTCGATGGTGAACATGACGCCGGAAGCGCCCACGTCCGAGCGCACCATGCGCTGCACGCCGGCCGACAGCGCCACCACGTCATGGGCAAAGCCCTTGTGCACGCGGTAGGAAATGGCGCGGTCGTTGTACAGCGAAGCGAACACGTGGCGGATCTTGTCCAGCACGTCGTCGATGCCGCTGACGTTCAGGTAGGACTCCTGCTGGCCGGCGAACGAGGCGTCGGGCAGGTCTTCGGCGGTGGCCGACGAGCGCACCGCGAACGAGGCTTCGGCGCCTTCGCGCTCTTCGGCACGGGCGTAGAACTCGCGGACTTCCTGCTCGAGACGGGGCTGGAACGGGGCCTTGACGACCCAGTCGCGGATCTCGGCGCCGGCCTCGGCCAGTGCCTTGACGTCGTCGACGTCGAGGGCCTTGAGGCGATCGGAAATGCGCTGGGTGAGGTTGTTGTGGGTGAGGAAGTCACGGAACGCGAGCGAGGTGGTGGCAAAGCCGCCGGGAACGCGCACGCCGGCCTCGGCCAGCTGGGAGATCATCTCGCCCAGCGACGAGTTCTTGCCCCCCACGGTTTCCACATCTTCCTTGCGCAACTGCTCGAACGGCAGCACATAGGCGCCGTCAATTGCCGGGTTGTTCATAAAAGCCTCAAAAACAAAGTAAGAAACCTGTTGCTGACGCCCGGAATCTTGTTGGAGTTCTGCTACCGGACGGATCGCTTGGCTAAACAGTCCCGCGCATTCCCACCCTCGGTGGGGACCGGAGTTCGACCGTGATTGCTGCAGCGCACATTGTCGACAATCCGTGGCCGGATCGTTGCCCCGACAGCGCTGGCGGAATTGCTTAGCGAAAAGATCGCCGCTATTCTACCGTGCCGCTCCGCACTTTCGCGGAGCACGGTTTCAAAAAATAATTGTACAGACATGTCCCAGCCCGCCGCTCCCGCCGCGCCCCTTGAGCCGCAGCAATCCCAGGAACCGCGCAAAGAGGAGCGCCCTGCCATCCGTACGGTTTTTATCGTCTCCGATGGCACCGGCATCACCGCGGAAACCTTCAGCCACTCCATCCTGGCCCAGTTCGAGATGCGCTTTCGCAAGGTGCGCATGCCGTTCGTGGACACCCCGGAGAAGGCACATATCGCGGTAGGCAAGATCAACGAGGCCTTCTACGCCGAAGGCGCGCCGCCCATCGTCTTCACCACCCTGGTCAACCAGGAGTCGAACAAGGCGATCCGCCGCGCCAAGGCCATGATCCTGGACATGTTCCAGACCTTCATCGAGCCGCTGGAAAAAGAACTGGGGCTCAAGTCCACGCACGCGATCGGCCGCTTCCACCAGAACGCGGACACCGAGGCCTACCAGAACCGCATCGAGGCGATCAATTTCTCGCTCGCGCACGATGATGGCCAGTCGCACAAGAACCTGGCCGAGGCCGATGTGATCCTGGTGGGCGTGTCGCGCAGCGGCAAGACCCCGACCAGCCTCTACCTGGCGATGCAGTACGGCCTGAAGGCCGCCAACTACCCGCTGATCCCCGACGATTTCGAGCGCGGCAAGCTGCCGACGGCGCTGTACGCGTTCAAGCCGAAGATCTTCGGGCTGTCGATCAACCCGCAGCGGCTGGCCGAGATCCGCAACGAGCGGCGCCCGGGCAGCAAGTACGCCGCGCTGGAAAACTGCCGCTACGAGGTCAACGAGGCCGAGGCGATGATGCGCCGCGAAGGCATCAAGTGGCTGTCGTCCACCCACAAGTCGATCGAAGAGATCGCCACCACGATCCTGCAGGAGATCAAGGTGGAGCGCGACAGCAACTACTGATCGGGAGCGCCGGCGGCGGGGCCGGCGGCAGGAACAGGCTCAGCCGCCCGGCCGCCGCTGGCGCACGGCCTCGAACAGGCAGATCGCCGTGGCTGCCGCCACGTTGAGCGACTCCAGCCCGCCCGGCTGCGGGATGCCCACGGTACGGTCGACCCTGGCCATCCATTCCCGGCTCACGCCGCTGCCCTCGTTGCCCACCACCCAGCCGACCGGCGCACGCAGGTCGGTGTCGTACACCGCGGCCTGAGCGTGCGACGAGGTGGCCAGCAGCGGCACGGCCAGGCGCGGCGCCAGCATCTCGAGCGTGCAATGCTCGACGATATTCAGGTGAAAATTCGCGCCCATGGCCGCACGCAGGGTCTTGGCTGACCAGGCGAAGGCGCTGCCGGTCACCAGGAAGGCATGGCCGATGCCGGCCGCGGCCGCGCTGCGCAGGATGGAGCCGACATTGCCGGCGTCCTGCACACCGTCGAGGATGACGCAGTCGGTGTCGATGCGCGACGGCAGGTGGCCGGACGGCGTATCGATCACCAGCATCAGGTCGATACCGTTGACCACGCCGGCAATCTGCTCGAACAACGCATCGGCCAGYAGCACCACGCGCTCGGGCGCGACCTGCGCCAGCAGCGGTGCGACCTCCGCATGGTCGTAGTGCCGCTCCGACACCACGCACTGCACCGGCTGGCCCAGCGCGGCCAGGTAGGCCTGCGCCAGGTGCACGCCATCCAGCACCGACTGCCCCGCCTTGCGGCGCGCATGCGTCGAGGTGGTCAGCGCCTTGAGATGCTTGAACAGCGCGTTCTCGCGCGAAGTGACGTGTTTCACGATGCCTGCTCCGCCGATGCGTCCCACGCCGACGCGGGTGCCGGCGCGATGGGTCCCCGCGCGATTGCCTCGCGCACGGGCGCGAATGAGCGCCGGTGGTGCGGCGTGGCGCCGAACTCCGCCAGCGCGGCCAGGTGCTGCGGCGTGCCGTAGCCCGCATGGGCATCGAAGCCGTACTGCGGATACGACGCATGCAGCGTGAGCAGCTCGCGGTCGCGCGCGACCTTGGCG
>NZ_JBFTND010000243.1:0-10069 GCF_056397305.1 Cupriavidus sp. 05N40 | reverse complement strand
CCTGAATCCTATTCGCTGACATGGTTTGCACGTGTCTTCAGTTATCCGGATTTTCGGGATGGATTCCGCGCCAGCCTCGTCATCACCGGATGGTCCTCGTTCATTGCGCTGGTGATCGGGACCTGCCTGTCGATTGTCGTCAAACGGCTGGAATTCCCCGGCAAGCAGACGCTGCTGGCCATCCTGCACTCTCCGCTCGTGGTGCCGCACTTCACGCTGGGGCTGGGCCTGCTCATCCTGGTGTCACAAGCCTCCATACACCGCTCATATGGCGTCGTCATCCTGTGTCACGTGATGCTGGTGCTGCCGTTTGTGCTGAAGAGCGTCTATGTTTCCATGGAGAACCTGGACGCAAGGCTTGAACAGGCGGCAGCAAGCCTCGGTGGGTCGCCGCTGAAGGTGCTTTTCACGATTACGATTCCGCTGCTCGCGCCGGGGCTGTTTGGCGGCTGGTTGTTTGCGGCGATCATGTCGTTCAGTGAATTCACCGCATCGCTTTTCGTCACAACGCAAGACACGCAGACACTGCCGGTTTCCATGTACAACTATGTACGGGAGTTTGCCGATCCGACGCTGGCCGCACTGTCAGTCGTCTATATTGCCGTGACGGCTAGCGTGCTTGCCTTCGCGAACTATTTTCTGGGCTTGGGGAAAATCCTCAATATCGAGGAAGGGCATTGACCGGCGGCACGCCGCAGTGCCGTTTCCAGTTGCGCGCGCAGCTCGATGGCGCTGGCGCGCACCTGCGCAATGGCCACCTGCACGCGGATGCGTTCCAGCTCCGTCGAGAATTGGGTACGCAGCTCCAGCAGCTGCCGCTCRAGCGCCTCGACCTGGCGTATGCCCTCCTCCTGCCCTGTGACCTTCGCGCGCCCTGTCGCGGCCGCGAGGGGCATCGAGACGGTGATCGTCAATGGCGCCATCGCGTGGCGCGGCGGAGAGAGCACCGGCGCCCGTGCCTGGGCGGTGATCCGCCGCAACGATGCCGCCCGAGCTTAGCGCATGCAGTTGCGGCGGTTCCCGGTAGCTCCGGTGCCATCCTTCATTACACTTTATCTTCCCGCGCTCACAGTAACCTCAACCCATCGGCAGGCACGTCGCATACCAGCATGTGCCCCGGCGCATGGGTGATGCACAGCGGCGGACGCGCCATCATGGCCGCCGCCTGCGGCGTCACCCCGCACCCCCAGAACACGGGAACCTCCCCGGCCAGGATCACGGTCGGCTCGCCTTCGTCCGGGCGGCCGATGTCCGCGATGCCGATCGCGGCGGGGTCGCCCATATGAACCGGCGCCCCGTGCGCCCCCGGCAACCGGGCGCACACGGCCCAGGCGATGGCCGCCTCGTCCGGCGTGTAGGGCCGCATCGACACCACCATTGGCCCATGGAAGGCACCCACGCGCGTGGTCCGGATGCTGGTGCGGTACATCGGCACGATCTTGCCTTCGTCGACGTGCCGCACGCGCAAGCCGGCGCGCTCCAGCGCGTCCTCGAACGACAGCGAGCAGCCCAGCACAAAGCCCACGAAATCGTCCTGCCAGAGCGCGCTGATATCGTCGCGCTCCTCCACCAGTTCGCCATGGCGCCACACACGGTAGCGCGGCACGTCGGTGCGAAGGTCGATATCGCCGCCCAGCATCGGCACCGCGGGGCTGCCCGCTTCGGTCATGCCGATCAGCGGGCATGGCACCGGGTTGGCCCGGCAGTACCCGAGGAAATCCCCGGCCCAGGCCTTGGGCAGGATCATCAGGTTGCCCTGGCCATGGCCGGGCGCCATGCCGCTGGTATTGCCGTTGTACCGGCCACTGCGGATGCCGGCGCGGGCGCCAGTCGGCGTGGCGGCCCAGCCGGGCGCAAGCCCGGCCGCGGCGTGGATACCTGCGTCCATCTCCAAGCTCCGGTTGCGGTCCGTCATCAGTCGAGGGCCTGGCGGGCGGTTTCCTTCACGCCCAGCAGGGCCAGCAGGCTGACTGCCGCGCCGCCCATGAGCAGGTAGGCCGGACTGAGCAGGTTGCCAGTGCTGCCGATCAGCGCGGTGGCCACGTACGGCGTGAGCCCGCCGCCAAGGATGGCGCCGATGTTGAAGCTGAACGCCATGCCGGTGTAGCGCACGCGGGTCGGGAACTGCTCGGCATAGGTCGGATAGCCGACGGACTGCACGATGGGCATGGGCAGCGCCACCACCATCATGGCGAGAAAGGCCAGGCCGATGCTGTGGTTGTCCATCAGCATCATCATCGGCAATACCAGCACCATGTAGGCGCAAAAGCCGATGGCAAGCACCTTGCGCCGGCCGAGCCGGTCGGACAGTCCGCCCCACAGCGGCATCAGCATGGCCATGGTCAGGCTGACGAACGCCATGATCCAGTACACCGTTGCCTTGTCGTACTTGAGATAAGTGGTCATGTAGATGTTCATGAACACCAGCCCCACCCAGTAGCCCACGTTCTGGCCGAAGGACAGCAGCATCACCTTGACCACGGCGGGCATGTGCGAGGTGAAGACTTCCTTGAGCGGCGCCTTGGGCGGCTCACTGTGTTCCTGGAACTGCTTGAAGGCCACGGACTCTTCCACGCGCTTGCGCACCATCGACGAGATCACCACCATCGGGATCGCCATCAGGAACGGAATGCGCCAGCCCCACGCCTGCATCTGCACGGGCTCCAGCAAGCCGGTGGTGATGCCGCACACGGTCGCGGCCAGCGCGCCGCCCACGGCCACGCCCACCGGCGTGAAGGCGCCGTAGAAGCCGCGCCTGCCCTTGGGGGCGGACTCGGCCACATAGGCCGCCGCGCCGGTGACTTCGCCGCCGGCGAAGAAGCCCTGCGCAAGGCGGATGGCCAGCAGCAGCAGCGGCGCCACGATGCCCGCGCTGGCAGCCACCGGCAGCAGGCCGATGATGCCGGTGGCAATGCCCATGCCGATCACGGTGACCAGCAGCACGGCGCGGCGGCCGACGCGGTCGCCCAGGCGCCCAAGCACGATGCCGCCGATCGGGCGCATCAGGAAGGCGCTGCCGAACACGGCCAGGATGGCCAGCAGCGAAGCCGTGGCGTTGTCGCTAGGGAAGAACAGCGGGCCAATGGTGGAGGCCATATAGCCGTACACGCCGAACTCGTAATACTCGATGGCGGTACCGGCCGCGGCGGCCATGGCGGCTTTGCGGGCGACGGTATTGCCGGTTGCCGGCGCCGTGGCAGGGGTGGATGCCGGCGCCGCGTCGGGCATCGGCAGGGATGAGGTGGGGGCGTTGGACATGTTGTCAGTTTCCAGGATGCAACGGGGTAGAAAATCCAGTCCAGGCGTGGTGAAACCCCTGGATGAACCAGCGCTGAAGCACGAACACCTGCCACGATGGCCGTCCTGTGCCTGAAACTTCCTGGTGCACAGGCCGGGCTCGCGTCTTGTTTTTATTTCCGGAGAGCTAACCACCTGCCGGGAATCGCGGGCCTTTAAAAGCCACCGGGATTCATGCTTCATCGATTACACCGGATACTTTGCAACAAGCATGCCAGCGGCGATTTCGTTAAAAACACGGAATTCCGGGCGTTACGATTCCTGACTGAGAAAAGCCATATGATTCGGGGATTTAATGCGCCCCGCCGCACCACAACAATGAACCTGTCGTCCCGCCCTGGGGCAGTAAACGCACCGAAACCGGTATCGTCCGCAGCCAGCTGGTGATTCATTTCCCAACCCACGGGATCATTGAGAAAACGGCCAGACCGTACGGCCCGGCCGACGCCACCAAATCTATGTCAGCGGCGAATTTACAGCTTTATCAACAGCGTGCTTCAAGCAGCAGGAATAAAGCTGCCCAATACCTGGCCTTCTTCCACCATTTCACCTTCGGCCACGCAATACGATTCGATATAACCTGCCGATCCGGCCTCAATCGGTATTTCCATTTTCATGGATTCGATAATCAGAAGCGTGGCATCCTTTACCTGCATCTCGCCGGGCTGCGCCACGAGTTTCCAGAGGGTGCCAGCGGTGTCTGCCACGATGGATATGGGGGATTTTGTGTGGGGCATATTCTGTTTGTCCGTAGCTATCGTGATTGCGGTGCGCGCACCGTGATGCCCTCCGCCTCCAGCGCGGCGCGGATGCGGCGGGCAAACCCGGCCGCGCCCGGCTGGTCGCCGTGGATGCAGAGCGTGTCCGCCCGGACCGGCACGTCCACGCCGCCCAGCGAGCGCACCACACCGTCGCGCACCATGCGCAATACCTGCGCGATGGAAGCCTCCACATCGGTGATCATGGCGCCGGGATGGCTGCGCGGGGTCAGCGAGCCATCGTCCTGATACGTGCGGTCGGCAAATACCTCCTGCGCCACCGCGAGTCCGGCCTCGCGCGCGGCCGTGACCAGCGCGGAGCCGGCCAGGCCGTAGAACACCAGCGACGGATCCACATCGCGCACCGCCTCGCACAGCGCGCGCGCCATGACGCCATCGCGCGCGGCCTGGTTGTACAGCGCGCCGTGCGGCTTCACATGCGCGAGCCGGCTGCCGGCCGCGGCGGCGAACGCCTGCAGGGCGCCAACCTGGCAGACCGTGATGTTGTAGATCTCCTCGCGGCCGAGCTGCATGGCGCGCCGTCCAAAACCCTGCAGATCCGGAAAGCCCGGATGCGCGCCGAGCGAGACACCGAGCGCAGTGGCGGCGCGCACGGTGGCTGCCATGGTCTGCGCATCGCCCGCGTGAAAACCGCAGGCAATATTGGCGGAGGTGACATGCGGCAGCACGGCCGCATCGTCACCAAGCCGGTAGATACCGAAGCTCTCGCCCATATCGCTGTTGAAATCGATCTCAGCCATGCGCGTGCTCCCCTGCCGTTGCCGTATCCATGGCTTCGAATATTGCGTCCTGCAGCAAGGCAAGGCGCTGGGCTTCCCGCAGATCGATCAAGGCAAAGCGCACCGCCTCGCTCGGCATCTTCTGCGCCAGGCGCGGCAGGTCCACCGCGCACACATGGGCAATCTTGGGATAGCCGCCGGTGGTCTGGCGGTCCGCCATCAGCACGATGGGCTGGCCATCGGGCGGCACCTGGATCGTGCCGAAGGCCACGGCCTCGGACAGCATCTCGGCAGGTGCGGCCAGCGCGAGCGGCGTGCCTTCCAGGCGATACCCCATGCGGTCCGATTGCGCGCCAATGCGAAACGGCTCGCTGACGAGCGCATGCCTGGCCGCATCCGAGAAACACGCCCATTCGCGTCCGGCGACGACGCGCACGGGCAGATCGGGCGCGGTGAGGACATCGGCCGGAAACGCCGGGGAACCGGCATCGCGGACCGGTGCGGCCACGCCGCCGCGCAAGGCAATGTGGTCGCCCTTGCGCAACGGCTTGCCGGCCGCGCCGCCATAGCCGCCGCGCACAAAGGTGCTGCAACTGCCCATGACCGGCGTCAGCGCAAAGCCGCCGTGCACCGCAAGGTAAGCGCGCAAGCCGCTGCGGCGCTTGCCGAAGGCCAGCACCGCGCCCGCGGCGACGGGCACCGCACGGTTCAGCGGCACGGGCGCGCCGTCGAGCGTGGCATCCAGATCCGCGCCGCACACGGCAATCACGGCCGGCTCATGGAACAGCAGCGTGGGGCCCATCAGCGTGATCTCCAGCGTGGCTTCTGCCGCGGCGTTGCCGGCCAGCGCGTTCGCCAGCCGGTGGGCGCGCTCGTCCATGGCGCCGTTGGCCGGCACGCCGAGTTGCTGGTAGCCGTCGCGGCCGAGATCCTGGAAGGTGCTCAACGCACCAGGCTTGATCACTTCGATGCTCATGGCTGCACGCCTCCGTCCGCCTGCATGGATTCGAATACGTCGGAAGAGATCGGCACGAAGCGCACACGATCGCCGGCGGCCAGCAGGCACGGCGACGCGCGATGCGGGTCAAACAGCGCCACGGGCGTGCGCCCGATCAGGTTCCAGCCGCCGGGTAAGGTCATGGGATAGATCACGGTCTGCCGATTGGCAAGGCCAATCGAGCCCGCCGCCACCGCGGTACGCGGCGTGCTCCGGCGCGGCGGCGAAAGGCGCGCGTCGAAGCGGCCCACATAGGGATGCCCCGGCGCGAAGCCCAGCATCAGCACATCGACCGGCTCGGCGCTATGCAGCGCGATGACCTGGTCGGGCGACAGGCCACAGGTGGCTGCCACATCGTCCAGGTCGGGACCATGCTCGCCGCCATAGCAGACGGGAATATCGATCACCAGTGGCGCGCCCGCGCTTGACGAAAGCCCTTCGCGCAGGAGTTCGCCGATCATGGCCGAGAGCACCTCGAACAGGGCGCTGGTACCCGTCGCGCGGGCCACGGCGATCGGCTTGTAGTGCACGCCCACGGTGGTCAGGGCGGGCACGATGTCGGTCACGCCGGGCAGGGCCGCGGCGGCGATCCGCGCCGCTGCCGCGCACGCCTGGCGGTTGATGGCGATATCCGCCACCGTGCCGAACTCCACAATCAGGCAGCGATCGCCGGACGGCGCGATCCGCCAGGACGTTTGCGCGGCCGGCGCGGCCTGTTCCACGTCCTGCGCGATCATGCCCGCACCTCCACGGCGGATGGCGCAGGCACAGCCACCGGCGCGGCGGACTCGCCCACCAGCACCGCCAGCTCGCGCTCCACAAAACCGGTATCGACGCGCCCGGCACGGAAGTCCGCATGGTCCAGCACGCGGCCAAGGAACACGGCGTTGTGCCGGATGCCTTCGATCACGGTTGCGCCGAGCGCCGCCTGCATGGTGGCGATGGCGGTTTCGCGGTCGGTGCCAAAGGCAATCAGCTTGGCGATCATCGGATCGTAGAACGGCGTGATGGCATCGCCCTCGCGCACGCCGGTGTCCACGCGCAGCCCGGCCATGCCCGCCGGCAGGCAAAAGCGCGCCAGCTTGCCCGGCGATGGCATGAAATGGCGCGCCGGGTTCTCGGCATACAGCCGGCACTCGATGGCCGCGCCGGCCCGTCGGATATCTTGCTGCGCGCAGGGTGCGAGCGTGCCGGCGGCGAGCCGGATCTGCGCCTGTACCAGGTCCCAGCCTGTGATGGCCTCGGTCACGCCGTGCTCCACCTGGATGCGCGTGTTCATCTCCAGGAAGAAGTACTCGCCGCTGTCCGCGTCGAGGATGAACTCGACCGTGCCCGCGCCGCCGTAGCGCTGGTGCGCGGCCAGCGCCACCGCCGCCGCGCTCATGCTGGCCAGCACGGCGGCCGGCACATTGGGCGCCGGGCTTTCTTCAATGATCTTCTGGAAACGGCGCTGCACCGAGCATTCGCGCTCGAACAGATGCACCGCCGTGCCATCACCGAAGCCAAACACCTGCACCTCGATATGGCGGGYGCGCGGGACATAGCGCTCCAGGTAGATGCTGGCGTCGCCAAAGGCCTTCAGGGCCAGTGCCTGGGTGGACGCCACCGTGGCCGCCAGCGTGTCTGGCCCGTCAACGCGCTTCATGCCGATGCCGCCACCGCCGCCGGCGGCTTTGACCAGCACGGGATAGCCAACGCGCTGGGCCTCGGCGTGCAAGCGCGACAGGTCTTCGGGCAGGAAGCGGATACTGCCGGGCAGCACCGGCACGCCGCACGCGGCGGCAATATCGCGGGCGCGGTTCTTGTCGCCCATGTTCTCGATCGACTCGACGGACGGGCCGATCCACTGCATGCCTTGCGCTTGCGCCGCACGGGCAAACACGGTGTTCTCGGAGAGGAAACCATAGCCCGGGTGCACCCATCGGCGCCGTGCGCCGTGCCAGCGGCGAGCACCGCTTCCACATTCAGGTAGCTCTGCGCCGCCGGCGCGGGACCTACCGCAACGGCAATGTCGGCCATCTCGCAGTGCAACGCGCCGGCATCGGCGGCGGAATGCACAGCTACGGTTTCCATGCCGAGCGCCTGCGCGGCGCGGATGATACGGCAGGCAATCTCGCCACGGTTGGCAACCAGGATTCTTCGCATATCGACTAACTCTTGCAGCTACTGCGTGGGGGCGATGCACGCGGGGCGGGCAAGCCCTGCCCCGCGTGCGGCGGCCGGCCTTGTGGCCGGTCTCACTCTGGTCTGACGTGGGTCCGACGTTGGTGTTACTTGGCGAACAGCGAAGCGATATTGGCAAAGGCCTTGAGCTCCAGCGCGTTGCCCGACGGGTCAAGGAAGAACATCGTGGCCTGCTCGCCTACCTCGCCCTTGAAGCGGATATGCGGCTCGATGATGAACGACAGGTTGGCGGCCTTGAGCTTGTCGGCGGCGACATGCCACTGGTCCATCGGCAGCACCACGCCAAAGTGACGCACCGGCACGGCATCGCCATCGACGGCGCTGGTGTGGCGGTGGCCCGCTTCTTCCGGCGCGAGGTGGGCCACGATCTGGTGGCCGTAGAAGTTGAAGTCGACCCAGTCCGGCGCGCTGCGCCCTTCGGGGCAGCCCAGCAGGTCGCCGTAGAACTCGCGCGCGGCGGCGATGCTGTGGACGGGGAAGGCAAGGTGGAACGGGGCGAGGACGGGAGTGATTTCGCTCATGGCGCTTGGGGATTGAAGTGTTCGAAGTGTTGTGGGGGTCGGGTCTTGGCACGCCGCCGGCAACGTTCCGGCCGCTGCACCAATGAGGGAAAGTCTAGGCATGGCAACCAATTAAAAAAAGCGATATATTTTTGACCTTAGCTACACGAAAATTGATGAAACGATCATGCTGCGCGAATTCAAGACCTTTATCGCCGTAGCCCGGCACGGCACCTTTGCCAGCGCGGGCGCGCGCATCGGGCTGACCCAGTCGGCTGTCAGCGCACAGATCCACCGCCTGGAGCAAGAGCTTGGCTTCATCCTGTTCGACCGCACGGGCCGCTCGGCGCGGCTGAACGCCGCCGGCCGGGAAACCCTGGCGCTGGCGGAGGAACTGATGGCGCTCTACGCGCGCATCGGCGAGCACGGCGGCGCCACGGAGCGCAGCGGCATGGTGCGGGTGGGCTCGATCGCCTCGGCACAGGTGTCATACCTGATCGACGCCATGGCCGCCTTCCGCGCCGAGCTGCCCGGCTGCAGGATCCGCGTTGTGCCGGGCGTGTCCCTGAACCTGCTTGGCCAGGTGGATGCGGGCGAGATCGATATCGCGGTGATGATCCGGCCGCCCTTTGCGCTGCCGTCGGAGCTGGAGTGGCGCACGCTGGTGATGGAGCCGTTCGTGCTGCTGGCGCCGGCCGCCATGGCAGGCCAGGCGTGGAGCGACGCGCTGGAATCCGCGCCCTTTATCCGCTATGACCGCAGCTCGTTCGGTGGCCGGCTGGTCGACCAGTTCCTGCGACAGTCGCGGCTGGCGGTGCAGGACGCCATCGAGCTGGACGAGCTGCAGGGCATTGTGCAGCTGGTAGCGCGCGGCCTTGGCGTGGCGCTGATCCCGCAAACGGCGGCGCAAGGCCCTTGGCCGCATGGCGTGACTGCCCTGCCACTTGGCGACGATACCTTTCACCGCGAGATCGGGCTGGTGGAGCGGCCGCGCCATAGTCGTCAGCCGGTGGCAAGCCGGCTCGCCGAGTACATCAGCGAGGCGGCGTCAGACTACAAGGTGTAGGCAGCCCACATCCCGCCCGCCGCCTTGCACGACGTCGCCCCCTTCAGCGCGTCCCGCGGTTGCCTGACACGCGCGTCGGAAGGTTGTCTCCTTGGTAGGAGACCGCGCCAAACCGGGGGCGAGCGACCGGACCACAACTCCTGCTTCCGGAATCGACATTCGCGCATTCCTTCATTTGCTCTTCGCAAAGGAAGGCGATGCTTGACAGCCGCCTGTGAGCATGCTTTCTCCGGCCAAGGCCGGCGCACATAGCCCGTCTGGTTGATGTCATGCGCAACGCCGATCCCGCCTTCTGGTTCGCTCGGTCACGATCCCGCAACGGCAGGTCACGTTCGTCCGAAATACGCATCTTGTGCCTTCTGGAGGCGATCGACGCGCCTATTTGAACTTCAGGCGGGACAAGAGGAACGCGGCCCGGCCAGCGTGCGTGAGAGATGCCATCGAKAGAGATGGATAAGTATTTCTTTTGGGGTAATTGCTTCGGCGCGCTCGCTACTCCAGCGCGCGACCACCAGCCACGGCATCGC
>NZ_JBFTND010000242.1:0-10238 GCF_056397305.1 Cupriavidus sp. 05N40 | reverse complement strand
GACCTGCGCAGCACGGTGGTGTTCGGCGGCGTCGACATGAACCCGCAGACCGAAGCCCTGCGCCGCGGCGTCGAGATCCTGGTGGCCACCCCGGGCCGGCTGCTTGACCACGTGCAGCAGAAATCGGTGAACCTGTCGCAGGTGCAGATGCTGGTGCTGGACGAGGCCGACCGCATGCTCGACATGGGCTTCCTGCCCGACCTGCAGCGCATCATCAACCTGCTGCCGGCACAGCGCCAGACGCTGCTGTTCTCCGCCACGTTCTCCACCGAGATCAAGCGTCTCGCCTCGAGCTACCTGCGCCAGCCGGTCACCATCGAAGTCGCGCGCAGCAACTCGGCCAACGAGAACGTGCGCCAGGCCGTGTTCCAGGTCGAGGACGGCCACAAGCAGGCCGCCGTCGTGCACCTGCTGAAGAAGCGCGCCGGCGAAGGGCTGTCGCGCCAGTGCATCGTCTTCGTCAACAGCAAGATCGGCTGCTCGCGCCTGGCCCGCCATCTCGAGCGCGAAGGCATCAACGCGGCCGCCATCCATGGCGACAAGACCCAGACCGAGCGCATGCAGACGCTCGACGGCTTCAAGCAGGGCGCGATCGACGCGCTGGTCGCCACCGACGTGGCGGCGCGCGGCCTGGACATTCCCGACATGCCCTGCGTGATCAACTTCGACCTGCCGTTCAGCGCCGAGGACTACGTGCACCGCATCGGCCGTACCGGCCGCGCCGGCGCCACCGGCGATGCGCTGTCGATCTACGTGCCGAGCGACGAGCGCCTGCTGGTGGATATCGAGAAGCTGCTCAAGCGCAGCATCCCGCGCAGCGCGCTGGAAGGGTTCGACCCCACCGGCGCCAATGCGCGCGCCGAAGAAAGCGAGCGCCGCCGCGCCCGCACCGATGTGCGCCGCAGCCGCCCCGGCACGGAAGAAGAGCCGCGTCCGCGCAGGCACGATCCCGTCAGCTCGCGCAATGCCTTCCGTCCTTCCGACGATCCTTTCTTCTCGCGTCCCTACGAGCCCAGCGGCGGTGCCGCGTCCGTGCAGCCGGAAGCCGCCGACCACGCCGCCGCGTTCGGTCGCGGCCGGCCCGCGCCCAAGCGCCCGCTGGCGGCGCTGCTGGGTGGCGTGCCCAGGAAGTCCTGACCTGTCGACGGCGCGCCTGGCGCGCCGCATCCGGCGATGCCCGCGCGCGCGGGCGCCGGGAAAGCTAGCGTTGTCCCCTGCGCTGCCGTTCGAGCAGCGCTTCCCACCCGGCGGTAGCCTCCGCCAGCCAGCCCTGCATCGAATCCGCTCCGCTCGCCAGGCCGAGGTGGGCGCCCGCCGCGCGCAATGCCGCCAGCGGCTCCAGTGCATCGACCGATTCCGCGCCGCTCTGCTTGCTGAGTTTCTCCCCGATCTCGTTGGTGACCACCGGCACGTGCAGGTATGACGGCGTAGGCAGGCCGAGCAGGTGCTGCAGGTGAATCTGCCGCGGCGTGGAATCGAGCAGGTCGGCGCCGCGCACGATATGCGTGATGCCTTGCTGCCCGTCATCCACCACCACCGCGAGCTGGTAGGCCCACAGGCCGTCGGCACGGCGCAGCACGAAATCGCCGACCTCGGTCGCGAGGTTCTGGCATTGCCGGCCTTGCCAGCGGTCGTCGAAGCAGATCAGCGCCGCGTCGCCATCCGGCACCCGCACGCGCCAGGCGCGCGGCAGCTTGCCGTGCAGGCCGTCGCGGCAGGTACCCGGATAGCCGAGCGTCTGGTGGCGCTCGCGCGCATGCAGCAGCGAGTCGGCGATTTCCTTGCGCGAGCAGCCGCAGGGGTAGGTCTGGTGGCCGGCATCGAGCCGGCGCAGTGCATCGGCATATGACGCCTCGTGGCGGCTTTGCCACTGCGGCGGCGCGTCCGGATGCAGGCCGAGGCGTTCCAGCGTATGCAGGATCTGCTGGTCTGCGCCGCGCACGCAGCGCGGATAGTCGATGTCTTCGACGCGCACCAGCCAGCGGCCGCGGTGCGCGCGCGCATCGAGCCAGCTGGCCAGCGCGGTGACCAGCGAGCCCATGTGCAGCGGGCCGGTGGGCGAGGGGGCAAAGCGGCCGCAATAACCGGGGGCCGGGGCGTGGGACGTCATCTGGACTTCATCGGAACATCATCGATACCGCAGCCGGTGTCAGTCGGGCTGCCCCGGCTGCTGTTGCAGCAATGCCTGCACCAGGCGCGGGTCTTCGAGCTTGCTGGCCCACCATTGCAGCGCCTTGCCGCGCGTGCTGGTGCGCCAGGCCACCTTGAAATTGCCGGGCGCGCGCACCTCGAGCGTCTCGCGCGCCTGCAACACGCCGCTCTCGATGAAAGGCTGCGCCATCGGCGCCGGCAGCCAGCCGCAGCCCAGGCCGCGGATCTGCGCCTCGAGCTTGTCGCGCATGGTGGGCACCACCAGCACGTCCTGCCCGGCCAGCACGCCGTGGGTGCGGGCAGGCAGGTTGCGCGAGGTGTCGCCGACGGCCACGATGCGGTGCTTGGCAATCTGGATGGTGGTGAGCGGGCCGGGCTCGGTGGCCAGCGGGTGATGCGCGGCCACCGCGAAGACGAAGGGCATGGTGCCCATCGGCCTTACCTGGAAGCCCTGCGTGCTCGGCGCGTCGTAGGCGCCGCCGATCACCAGGTCGGCGCGGTTGCTGACCAGCGCGTCCCAGGCGCCACCCAGCACTTCCTTGGCGAAGCGCAGCCGGGTGGCGGTGTTCTCGGCATAGAAATCCTGGATCACCGGCAGCAGCGCGCGGAAATTGATGAGGTCGTCCACCACGATGGTCAGCGTGGCTTCCCAGCCSGTGGCSAGSCGCTTGACGCGSCGCGCSAGGTCGTCGGCSGCGTGSAGCAGGTGGCGGCCTTCGTCSAGCAGGGCGCGTCCGGCGGGCGTGAGCTCGGCGCGGTGGCGGCGGCGGTCGAACAGCAGCACGTCGAGGTCTTCTTCCAGCTTGCGCACCACATAGGTCAGCGCCGACGGCACTTTGCCCATCTCGTGGGCGGCTGCGGCAAAGCTGCCTTTGCGCTCGATGGCATCGAGGACTTCCAGGGATTCGAGAGAGAGGGCCATGTTCAGAAATTCTGAATGATTGCTACGAAGATCGTCCCGCTTAATATACTCCTGCGCCCATAAACTGCCTAGTATCGAAACGTAGCGCAAGGCCAGGACTCAGTCTCTGTGCCGATGTGGCCTGAAGGAGGGCCGTCAAAATGATTGAAATCAGAAAGGCGGGTGAACGCGGATACGCTGATCATGGCTGGCTCAAGTCTTACCACAGCTTTTCCTTCGCGGACTACTACGATGCCGGCCACGTCCAGTACGGGCCGCTGCGTGTGATCAACGAAGACCGCGTCGCGCCAGGCATGGGTTTCGGCACGCACGGTCACCGCGACATGGAGATCATCAGCTATGTGCTGGAGGGCGAACTGGCCCACAAGGACAGCATGGGCAACGGCAGCGTGATCCGTCCGGGCGATGTGCAGCGCATGAGCGCCGGCACCGGCGTGCGCCATTCGGAGTACAACCACGCGGCGCACGACACCACGCACTTCCTGCAGATCTGGATCCTGCCGGAGGCGGCGAATCTCGAGCCCGGCTACGAGGAGCGGCGTTTCGAAGCCGCCGACAAGCGCGGACGCCTGCGCCTGGTGGGCAGCCGCGACGGCGCCGAAGGCTCGGTGGTGATCCACCAGGACCTGCGCCTGTACGCCGGGTTGTTCGACGGTGACGAGTCCGCCACGCTCGCGCTCGCCCCGCAACGGCGCGCCTACGTGCATGTGGCGCGCGGCCGCGTCAATATCAACGGCAAGGCGCTCGAAGCCGGCGACGCCGCGAAGATCGAAGGCGTGGACGCCGTGGCCCTGTCCGGTGGAGACAACGCGGAAGTGCTGGTCTTCGACCTGCCCTGAGGCGCCCGCGGCGGTCCTGGCAAGCCCCGCAGCCCGCCGGCGCACCGGCGGTCTGCGGGGCTTTGTCTTGGCGGGTTTGGCGTGTGCTATCTTCTCGCTATAGATAAGCGCACGGGCCGGCACTTGCCGCTTCCGGCGCGCTCCGGCCATCGACCCCCAGACCAGAGATGACTTTTGTATCCGTTCTCCTCGCGCTGATCGCCGAGCAGTTCCGCGCCCTGGGCCGCAACAATCCGATCTACGACATCGTGCGCGTGCTCGCCGAGCGGGCCGAACACGCGTTCGACACAGGCCGTCCGCGCGATGCCGCGCTGGCCTGGTTCACGGTGGTGTTGCCGCTGACGCTCACGGCCATGGTGGTGCACTACCTGCTGGCTTCGATCAGCGTGGCGCTCACGCTCGCCTGGAATGTCCTGCTGCTCTACCTGACGCTCGGATTCCGGCAGTTCAGCCACTTCTTCACCGACATCCACGAAGCCCTCAACCGCGACGACCTGCCGCGCGCCCGCGCGCTGCTGCACCAGTGGACCGGGCTCGATACCGTGGAAATGCCGGTCACCGAGATCGTGCGCCACACGCTCGAGGCCGCCATCGTGGCGGTCCACCGCCATGTGTTCGGCGTGTTCTTCTGGTTCCTGGTGCYGATCGGCCCGGGCGGGGTAGTGCTGTACCGGATCACCGAATACCTGGCGCGCCACTGGAACCTGCCTTCCACTGAGCGCAGTCCCGCGCTCGGTCGCTTTGCCGCGCGTGCCTTCTATCTGCTGGACTGGATTCCCTCGCGGCTGACCGCGGTGGGCTTTGCCATCGTCGGTAACTTCGAAGACGCGGTCTACGCGTGGCGCAACCATGCGCGCAAGTGGAACGACGCGGTCAACGGCATCTTGCTGGCCAGCGGCGGCGGCGCGCTCGGCGTACGCCTCGGCGTGCCRCTGGCGGAGGCCGACTCCGCCGTGGTGCTGCGCACCATCGTGGCCGGCCCGGCGGTGGACTATGCGCCGGGCATGGAGGGCGACAGCGAGCCCGAGCCGGTCGCGCCCGAGTTCGGCGCGGAACCCGGCGTGCGCACGCTGCAATCGGCCATCGGCCTGGTGTGGCGAGCCGTGGTGCTGTGGATGCTGCTGCTGGCGATGCTGTCGCTGGCGCTGTGGGTGGGCTGAAGCGCCAGGCGCCAGGCTAGCCCTGGCGCGGCGCCCCGCATTGCCAGCACGAGCCGAACTGCGCCTCGTGCCATTCCCCGCAGGACAAGCACTGCCAGCCTGGCCCGGAGGGCGGGTTGGCGGCCGCGCGCAAGACCGCCCATGCCTGGGCTTCCATCTCGTCGTCGATCAGCCAGACCTGGGGCGCGCTTTCGCGGAACGGAATGTCGCCCATCGCGCCGACCAGCCAGGTATTGCGCAGGTCAGCGCGGATGCCGGCGGCTTCCAGCAGGTTCTGGCAATGCGCCGCATGCACGAGCGAAGGGGTGGAGAGCAGTAGTTTCATGAGGATCGGGCGCGCCGGGTGGGCGCCCGATCACCTTACCACGGCTTTTGCTGGCGGGATTCGTGCAGCAGCTGCGTGTAGAGCTGATGGCGGCGTTCCGAGATCTCGCCTGCCTCGATGGCCGCCAGCACGCCGCAGCCGGGCTCGTTGATGTGGTGGCAGTTGTAGAAACGGCACTCGGTCAGGCGCGCCCGGAACTCGGGGAAGGCGCGCTCGAGCATGCCCTCGCTGAGATGATGCAGGCCGAATTCCTGGAAGCCGGGCGAGTCGATCAGGCAGCCGCGCTGGCGCTCGCCATGGTCGGCATCGCTATCCACGCTTGCCGGCAGGTGGTAGAGCCGCGTGAACGTGGTGGTGTGCTTGCCCGAATCCAGCTTGGCCGAGATCTCCCGCGTCTGCGCTTCGACGCCCGGGATCAGCAGGTTCAGCATCGAGGACTTGCCCATGCCGGACTGGCCGATCAGGATGCTGGCGCGCTGCGCCAGGCGCGGGCGCAACTGCGCCAGCGCGTCTTCCGGCGCACCGTGCACGGACATGTAGAGGATCTCGTAGCCCAGCGCCTGGTAGGGCGCGAGCCGGCTGCGGGCTTCGTCGAGGCGCGCGGTCAGGTCGACCTTGTTGAGCACGATCAGCGGCCGGATTTCCAGCGCTTCGGCCGATACCAGCGCGCGCCCGAGCAGGTCTTCCGAGAAACCCGGCTCGGTCGCCAGCACGATCACCACCTGGTCGATATTGGCGGCCAGCAGCTTGGACTTGAACTGGTCCGAGCGGTGCAGCAGGTTCTTGCGCGGCTTGACGCTGGTGATGACGCACTGGTCCGCGGAGGCGTACTCGATATTGACGCGGTCGCCCACGGCGCACTCGCTGCGCTTGCCGCGCGGAAAGGCGTGCAGGCGGCTGCCGTCGCCCAGTTCGATCACATAGTGGCGGCCGTGCGCGGCGACGACCAGCGCTTCTTCCGTGGCTGCACCATTGCCCTTGGCAGCGCTTGCGGCGCGCTGCTGGCCCCCTCTGGCGGCGCGGCTCATGCGTGCGCCAGCAGGCGGTCGATCCGCTGTGCCGCGGGCGGATGCGAGTAGTAGAAGGCGCTGTAGAGCGGATCGGGGGTCAGGGTCGAGGCGTTGTCCTTGTACAGCTTGACCAGCGCCGAGATCAGGTGGCCGGCGTCGGTCTGTCCCGCGGCAAAGGCATCCGCTTCGAATTCGTGGCGGCGCGAGGTCTGGCTGGCCAGCGGCCCGAGCAGGAACGTAAACACCGGCAACGTCAGGAAGAACAGCACCAGCGCCAGCGCATGGTTGCTGGTGCCGAGGTTGGGCAGCACGCCCAGGCCCGTGTAGAACCAGGTGCGGCTGGCCAGCCAGCCCAGCGCGGCCAGGAAGGCCAGGCTCAGCGCGAAGCTGACCACCATGCCCTTGAGGATATGACGGCGCTTGAAATGGCCGAGCTCGTGCGCCAGCACCGCTTCGATCTCGTCGTCCGCCAGGCGCTCCATCAGCGTATCGAAGAAGACGATGCGCTTGGCGGCGCCGAAGCCGGTGAAGTAGGCGTTGCCGTGCGCGCTGCGCTTGCTGCCGTCCATCACGAACAGGCCGCGGCTGCGGAAGCCGCACTTTTGCAGCAGGCGCGTGATGCGCGCCTCCAGCGAGGCATTGGCCAGCGGCTCGAAGCGGTTGAACAGCGGCATGATCACCGACGGCGCGATCATCTGCACGAACACGGTGAATGCGATCCAGGTGAGCCAGGTCCAGGCCCACCAGTATTGGCCCATATGCTCCATCAGCCAGAGCACGGCCAGCAGCAGGGGCAGGCCGAGCGCGCAGCCGACCGCGGTCATCTTGACCAGGTCGACGAGGTAAAGCTGCCAGCTCATGCGGTTGAAGCCGAAGCGCTGTTCGATGACAAACTGCCCATAGACCGAGAAGGGCAGGTCGACCAGGCCGCCGACCACGGCCACGCTGGCGATCAGCGCGACGCTGTAGGCATAGCCCGGGCCGAAGGTGTCCAGCCAGAACTGGTTGATCCACTGCAGCCCGCCCAGCATGGTCAGGACGATCAGCAGCGCGGCGCCGGCCAGCACTTCCAGCATCGACAAGCGGGTGCGCGCGATGGTGTAGTCGGCTGCCTTCTGGTGCGAAGCCAGCGTGATGGTGTCGGCAAAGCGGCCGGGCACCGCGTGACGGTGTTGCGCCACATGGCGCACCTGGCGGGCTGCCAGCCAGAGCTTGGTCAGCACCATCAGCATCAGGGCGGCGAGGAACAGAAACGTGAACATCGGGCGGGGCCTTGTCGTGTGAACCGTTGCCGTGCAGGGCCGAAGGCCGGCCGCGGCGGCGGATATGCGAGAATTATAAGTTGTTCGCGCCTGGCGCCCCGTGTTCATCGTCCGGGCCCGGGTGCGCCCCTTCTTGCTTCTCCTTCGATTGCAGTCCAGATGACCAGCCAAAACACGCACGCCGGCGCCGGCGCCAAATCCGTCAAGAGCGAAAACAACCTGATCTGGCTCGACATGGAGATGACCGGCCTGATGCCGGACCAGGACCGCATCATCGAGATCGCGATCGTGGTGACCGATTCGGAACTCAATATCCTGGCCGAAGGCCCGGTGCTGGTGATCCACCAGGAAGACGCCGTGCTCGACGGCATGGACAACTGGAACAAGGGCACCCATGGCCGCTCCGGCCTGATCGACAAGGTCAAGGCATCGACCCTGAGCGAAGCCCAGGCCGAGACCGAGCTGCTGGCCTTCGTCAAGCGCTGGGTGCCGGCTGGCAAGTCGCCCATGTGCGGCAACTCGATCTGCCAGGACCGCCGCTTCATGGCGCGCTACATGCCCAAGCTGGAGGCGTTCTTCCACTACCGCAACCTCGATGTGTCTACCCTGAAGGAGCTGTGCAAGCGCTGGGAGCCGGCCATCCACAAGGGCTTCGTCAAGCGCCAGCTGCACACGGCCCTGGCCGACATCCTGGAATCGGTGGAAGAGCTGCGCTACTACCGCACGCATTTCATCCGCCATCCGGCGCCCGCCGCGGCTGTGGCCGCCGATGCGCCCGTGGCGCCGTCCGCCCCGGCGGCCTGATACGAGCATTCCACGCCACTCACGAGGCGCCTCGCGGGGCGCCTTGTTAATTACCGCAGCCACCTTTCATGTTCGCGCGCATCGTCTCGATCATCACCCCGGTCATCCTGATCATCCTGGTGGGCTGGCTGTACGGGCGGCGCGCGCATCCCGACATGGCGGGCATCAACCGCGCCACGCTGGACGTGATCGCGCCGTTGCTGGTGGTCTCGGCCTTCGTCAGCAAGGATTTCGTGCTGGCCGACCAGTTCGAGCTGCTTGGCTGCGCGGTGGCCGTGGTGCTGGGTTCCGGTGTGCTCGCATGGCTCGGTGCGCGCCTGCTGCGGGCTGACCCGCGCACCTTCGTGCCGCCGATGATGTTCAACAACTGCGGCAACATGGGCCTGCCGCTGTCGGTATTCGCCTTCGGGCAGGTCGGGCTGGCGCCGGCGGTGGCGCTGTTCGCCGCCTCCAACCTGATGCACTTCACCATCGGCATGAAGATCGTCAACCGCCATGCGCGGGTGGCGCAGATCGCGCGCAACCCGATGGTGCTGGCGACCGTGGCGGGGGTGGGGTTGTCGCTGGCGCGGCCGTGGTTCGCGTTGCCCGAGCCGGTGCTGCAATCGGTCAAGCTGCTGGGCGACGCTACCGTGCCCCTGATGCTGTTCGCGCTCGGGGTGCGCATGAAGGACGTGAACCTGCGCAACTGGACCATGGGCGCGATCGGCGCCGCGGTATGCCCGCTGACAGGCATTGCGTGTGCCTTGCTGCTGGCGCAGGTGGTGCCGCTCACCCAGCTCCAGCGCGGGCTGCTGTTCGTGTTCGCGTCGCTGCCGCCCGCGGTGCTCAACTTCCTGGTGGCCGACCACTTCCGCCAGGAGCCCGACCAGGTGGCTTCGATCGTGCTGCTGGGCAATGTCGGCGCGGTGGTGTTCGTGCCGCTGGGGCTCTACCTCGGGCTGCGCTGAAGCCTGGCCGCTCAGGCCGCGGGCCTGGCGCGGATGGCCTGCTTGGGCCGCCATATCCTGGCCACCGCCTCGTCGGATTCGATGTACGGTCCGCCGATCAGGTCCACGCAATAGGGCACGGCGGCAAAGATGCCCTGCACGATGGTCTTGCCATCGTCAGAGCGCAGGCCTTCGAGCGTTTCGCGGATGGCGCGCGGTTGCCCCGGCAGGTTGATGATCAGCGCGGCGCGGCTGGCGGTCTCGCGGATCACCGCCACCTGGCGCGACAGGATCGCGGTCGGCACGAAATGCAGGCTGATCTGGCGCATCTGTTCGCCAAAGCCGGGCATTTCCTTGGTGCCGACAGCCAGCGTGGCTTCCGGCGTGACATCGCGGCGCGCCGGACCGGTGCCGCCGGTGGTCAGCACCAGGTCGCAGCCGGCCACGTCGACCAGTTCGATCAGCGTGCGCGAGATCAGCGCCTGCTCGTCGGGCACCAGCCGTTCGACGGCCTGCCAGGGCGAGGTCAGGGCGCGGCCGAACCAGTCCCGCAGCGCCGGGATGCCTTCGTCCTGGTAGGTGCCGGCCGAGGCGCGGTCGGAGATCGAGACGAAGCCGACCACCAGTTCGTCCGGATGCTTGCGGGCCACGGGATGGGTCGTCGCGGGGGTGGTGGTCTGCGTCATCTTGGCTCCGGGTTTGCGGTCATTCGTCGCTGGCTTCGCCGTCCGGCAGTGGCTCGGCTTCGCCGGCGGCTGCCTGGGTGCCGTCCAGCGCACTCTAGACCGCCTGGAACAACTCGCGGAAATAGCGCGGCGGCTTGCTCAGTTCGCGTT
>NZ_JBFTND010000241.1:0-10246 GCF_056397305.1 Cupriavidus sp. 05N40 | reverse complement strand
GGACTGGATACAGCGGGGCTCCGCAGCAAAAGCTGGGATGAGTTCTCGCAAGATGGCGCCCCGCAACTCGATTTCGTTTTCACCGTGTGTGACAAGGCCGCCGGAGAGCTGTGCCCGATATGGCCCGGCCAGCCGATGTCCGCGCACTGGGGCGTGCCCGATCCCGCGGCATGCGAAGGTACCGATGCACAAAAGCAGCAGGCCATCAACGACGCCACCATCACGCTGAAGCGTCGCATCGAACTGTTCCTGTCGCTGCCCTTGCCGAAGCTGGACGCCGTCGCGCTCCAGAAGGCCGTGCGGGACATCGGAACGAGCTGACAGCGTCTCTCTCGCCCGACCCCTAACTTTTTTGCTGCCCCCATGACTACGAACGTCCTGATTCTCTGTACCCACAATTCCGCACGCAGCGTGCTCGGCGAAGGCATGCTGAACCATCTTGCGAAGCAATTTGGCCGCGACATGCGCGCCTACAGCGCTGGCAGTTCGCCAAGCGGCCGCACCAACCCGTTCGCCATCGACGTGCTACGCGAAGCCGGGGTCGACGTAAGCGACTTCCGCAGCAAGAACTGGGACGAGTTCGTCGCCGAAGGCGCGCCCAAGATGCGCGTTGTCATTACTGTCTGCGATAGCGCCGCCGAGGAGGAATGCCCCTATTGGCCCGGCAGCCCGGTCAAGGTGCACTGGGGCTATCCGGATCCGTCGAATACGCAAGGGGGAGACGAGAAGAAGCGGCTCGCGTTCGAACTGACGCGGCAGGCCATCGCCTACCGGATGCTGCAGTTGCTGCTGCTGCCAATCGATGAGATGACCGACGCGGAGTTGCAAGAGACCCTGCAGCGTCTCGCGCGGAGCTAGTTTATGACGAAGATTGATCTGCCACGCCAGATCGCCGGGGAACTCATCGGTACGGCGTTGCTGCTTGCGGTGGTAATCGGATCAGGCATCATGGCCGAGCGGTTGGCTGGCGGGAACGTTGCCGTTGCGCTGTTGGCCAACACACTGGCCACGGTCGGTGGACTTTACGTCCTCATCGAGGTGTTCGGCCCAGTCAGCGGTGCACATTTCAATCCGGCGGTCAGCATCGTGATGGCGCTCCGGGCTGAATTGCCGAGATCTGCCTTGGTTCCGTACATCGTCGCGCAGTTGACCGGCGCGGTATTGGGTGCCTGGCTGGCACATGCCATGTTCGACGTCAGCATCCTTCAGCTTTCTTCCAAGCTCCGCAGTGGGCCAGGCCAATGGATCGCGGAGGCCGTGGCGACGGCCGGGCTGATCCTGGTCATCCTGCGCGCACCGGACGGGCGGGCCCCGGCCATGGTAGCCAGCTACATCGGCGCGGCTTACTGGTTCACGGCTTCGACTTCCTTTGCCAATCCGGCAGCCGCCTTCGGACGGATGTTCAGTGAAAGTTTTGCGGGCATTGCACCGACAAGCGTGCCCGGATTCATGTTCGCGGAACTGATCGGCGCCGGTATCGGGCTGCTGGTCCATACCGCCTTGCTGCCACGTCCAGACGCGCCCGGGCATCCGAACGTCATCGAGGCGTCTGGCCAGCACGCGACGCGCGATGATTGATACGGGAACTGGCAAGTAATACAGGGCCGAGGCCCACCAAGGAAACACAATGTCTGTCACGATCTACCACAATCCTGAATGCGGCACGTCGCGCAACACGCTAGCAATGATCCGCAATGCAGGCATCGAGCCCGAAGTCATCGAGTATCTGGTGACACCGCCCTCGCGTGCAAAGTTGCAGCAGATGATCGCGCAAGCCGGCCTGACCGTGCGTGAAGCGATTCGCGAAAAAGGGACGCCGTACGCGGAACTGGGCCTTGCCGATCCCGCATTGACCGACGATCAGTTGCTCGACGCGATGCTCGCGCATCCGATCCTGATCAACTGGCCGTTCGTCTTGACAGAGCGCGGCGTCCGGCTATGCAGGCCGTCGGAGCTCGTGCTCGACATTCTGCCGTCGCCGCAGCAGGGTCCGTTCACCAAGGAGGATGGCGAGGTCGTCATCGACGCACAGGGTCAGAGGGTCACGCGATGACGGTTGCATTGCCCAATGTCGTGCCGTCAGTGCTCGACACGCCTGACCTGCAGAAGCTCGAGCCAGCGCGTGTCAGCACGCACCCGCCTCGCATCCTGCTGCTCTACGGCTCGCTGCGCGAGACGTCCTACAGCCGGCTGCTGACGCTGGAAGCGCAACGCATCCTGCAGCATTTCGGCGCGGAGACGCGTGTATTCGACCCCCATGGCCTGCCGGTGACCGACAGCGTGCCCGCCGACCATCCGAAGGTTATGGAGCTGCGCAAGCTATCCGAATGGTCCGAAGGTCAGGTCTGGTGCAGCCCTGAGCGCCACGGCACACTGACGGCGGTTTTCAAGAACCAGATCGACTGGCTGCCGCTGGAACACGCCGGCATCCGGCCGACGCAGGGCCGCACGCTGGCGGTGATGCAGGTCTGCGGTGGATCGCAATCCTTCAATGCGGTCAACGCCCTGCGCGTGCTGGGCCGCTGGATGCGGATGGTGACGATCCCGAACCAGTCGTCGGTGGCCAAGGCATACCAGGAGTTCGACACGTCCGGCCGGATGAAGCCCTCTTCCTACTACGACCGTGTGGTCGATGTGATGGAGGAACTGTACAAGTTCACGCTGCTGGTCCGGGACCGGTCCGATTACCTGACCGACCGCTACAGCGAGCGCAAAGAGGCGGCCCCGGCGCACGCGGCGGCGCTGGCTGCCGCGGCGATGGACCACGAGCGGCACGCGGCTGACGCAGACACCGACGACGGCGAAGTCGAGTAGGACAGAACATGGCGAACTCGCCGACTGGTAGTCTCGTGGCCCGACTCGGGGCCGTTACATAGGGATTCCGAGTCATCTCTTCTTGATAGGCTGCAACGGACTAATCGACAAGAGGTTGGACCGGCAGCAAGACAAACGCACATCTGTGATGCGCGACACCGGGCGCATGTGGCCGTGCGAGCAAATCGACGCGCTGGCACAGCCGACGGTCGATATGCAGCGCCTGCCGCGCAAAGCGCGCCAAAGGAGGCCGATGTGATCGCCGCGCGCTCAAATCAGCAGCGGCCCTTCTTCGCCTGCCCAGGCGGGCAGAAGGACTCGTTCCCATACTGGTCAACCCGGCAATTCCCTTTCTTGGCTTGACCGGGAGGGCAGCCATTGCCTTGGCCACCGCCGTAGCCATCGTCGTAAGGAAGCACGGCGCAGCCGCTAAGCAAAGCGCCACAGGCGATCAGCAACAACAAAATGGATTTCATAACTCTTTTTCTGGGGACCTTCGCGGGAGTATATCGGTCGCAATCCCGCTCATTTGTAATAAATAGTGAACCCGGGATCGGGGGTATCCCGTTTTATCGGATCGATCTGCATTGGAATCTTAGTTCGATGGGGTGTCTCCTTGTGATGGCGCATTGTGGGCCCTGCTGAGCCTCCGACTTTGGCGTAACGAAACGCATGGCCGGCCAGGCGGCTGCTGCGCAGATTGCTCCGGAATTCACGAAATAATTCTTATTTCCCTTCACGAAAGGCTTGACGTACGGCATTAAAGATCCTGCGACCCATGAATTGTGATTTGTTGGGTGCACAATACTTTTCGTCCCTCGAAAGTCGCCAAAGATGCAAAGCGCTTTAGGGTACGCGAGGGCAAGTCGCGCCCTGCAGTGGATCCTGTGCAACGCTCGATGAGCCAAGAAAACGAGAGTCCTTTGACCATGAGTGGATTCGCGACTACACTCGCCGCGTAGCGTCTCCGGAACTGGGTCATCCGGGGCAAAAAAGATAAGGAGCGCGAGCATGGGCCACAGAAGCCCGGCGGTGCGATATGGCCGAGAACATCGGCTATTTCGGGAGTTGGGGGTAGTCACGGGGTGCGGCGGCTTGGGTCGCCAGGCTCGGCTCAGGGGTGGCTTTACACTCATCGAGTTGATGATCACCGTGGCAATTATTGGCATCCTTGCCGCCATTGCCTATCCCTCCTATATCCAATTCGTTGTGCGCTCCCATCGCGCAGCGGCGGAGTCGTTCCTGCTGGAAGTCGCCAGCATGCAGGAGCGCTTCCTGGTGGACAACCGGGCCTATGCCACCAGCCTGGCCGCACTCGGCTATGCCAGTCTTCCCAGCACAGTTTCCCCCAGCTACCAGATCACGGTCACTGCGGTCGCAGGCCCGCCACTCGGATATTCCCTGACGGCGGCCCCTCAGGGCACCCAAGCCACGAACGACGCGGCATGTGGAACGTTGACGCTGTCGAATACCGGGGACAAGAGCGTCTCCGGAACGGGTTCGAATTGCTGGAAATAGCCCATGCGAAATACTCATGCATCGAATATAGCCAGCGCCGTCGCGGATCGCGGATTCACGCTAATAGAGCTGCTGGTAGCGTTGACGGTGCTTGCCATCATCGCGTTTGCTGCGGCCCCATCGTTCTCGAGCCTGATCGTGACACAACGCGCACGCAACGCCTCGCTGGATCTTTCCGCCGCGCTGACATTGACGCGCAGCGAGGCAGTCAAGCGCAACAGCAGTGTCACCATGGCCGCCTCCGGCGCCTGGGCCGGGGGTTGGGCCGTGGCCGCCGGCACCGAAAAGGTGCGCAGTTTCGGTCCATATGACGGCATTTCGATCACTAGCAGCGCGGGCAACTCCCTATCGGTCGGTAACGACGGGAGGCCCACTGCCGGCAGCCTGACGTTCCAGGTGGCGCCGTCGGTATCACCTCAGGCAGCCACGACGATCTGCGTGCAGGTAAGCGGAACCGGCCGCGTCGCTCTGGTATCCGGAACATGTACATGAACTCGCGCTCACCCCATGCGTGTAAGCGCTTGCGCCAGTCGGCGCAGCGCGGCGCCACCCTGATCGAGGTTTTGATCTCGGTCGTCATCCTGCTCGTGGCGCTGCTGGGTACCGCAGGCCTGATTGCCCGCTCCAGCCAATCGGAAATGGAATCTTATCAGCGCGTGCAGGCGCTGACATTGCTTCAGGACATGGCCGCCCGACTCAATGCTAACCGCCAGGCTGCAGCCTGCTATGCCAGTGGCGCCACCATTACCAAGGCGGGCAGCGCCACCGTTCCCGCTCCAACTTGCACAGTCGGCACCGCTGCACAGCAATCCATCACAAGTACCGACCTGGCAGCTTGGGGGGCAGCATTGCTTGGCAGCGCGGAGAGCAATGGCGGAGCGACGGTAGGTGCCATGATTGGTGCAATCGGTTGTATCGAAGCCCTTGATGCTACAAACCAGATCTACCGCATCACGGTAGCCTGGCAGGGCCTTGCAAAGACGACCGCGCCGACGCTGCCGTGCGGCAACGGACAATTCGGCAATGACAGCTATCGCCGTGCGGTAAGCATTCAGGTACGCATTGGAGTTCTCTCGTGAATCGGCAGCGCACCGCGATTGCGAAGCGCCTCCGGCAGGGCGGCATGTCGCTGATCGAGTTAATGGTCGGAATGACACTTGGGCTACTGCTCTTGACTGCCCTGGGGAGTCTGTATTATTCCACCACGCGGTCGCGCTCAGAGTTCTCCAATAGTGCCGAGCAGGTGGAAAACGGGCGCTATGTGGTAGACATCGTGGGTCGTGAAGTCGAGCTTGCCGGTTTTTTCGGCGCCGCCAGCGTAGCCAGTGGCGCAACCGTGGCAAGCCCCGCGCTGTGCGCTACATCGCCGGGCGCGCTGGGTTTCGTCAACTCACCGGGGACGGTGCCTGTCGGCCTTCAGGGCTACGCACCGGGTACTGTGGCCCCATGCCTGCCGAACTTGGCTCCGGCATCGGAAATACTTGTGATAAGGCGCGTGTCGACGACGCCCGCGGCGGCGGCCACCGTCGGGCAACCTTATATGCAGGTATCGTACTGTTCCAACGACGCTACATCGTTCGTGTTCGGTGCCAGCGCTCCGGCCTTCACCATGCGCACCAAGGCATGTGACCCGGCTATTACCGCGGAGTTGCGCGCGGCTGTAGTCCGTATCTTTTATCTTGCAGCTTGCGATGTGTGTTCCGGCGCTGGCGACGGCGTACCGACGCTGAAAATGGCGGAATTGTCCGGCGGAGCCTTCCAGGTCAGCTCGGTGGCGCAAGGCATTCAGGATATGCACTTGTCCTACGGCGTGGATCTCGACAGCAACGGCTCCGCCGACTGCTACGTCGGCGACCCTGGTGTGAACAACAGCGCCATTTGCACCTCGGTACCTGCATACGACTGGGCAACTGCCCTCACTAACTGGCAGAACGTCACTTCTGTACGCATTCAGGTCCTTGCCCGCACGCGGCGGACCTCGCTCGGCTGGGCAGACAGCCGCACCTATGATCTCGGACGGCCCACGGTCAGTGGCCCGTTCAACGACGGCTACAAGCGCCATGTCTACGCCCGGGTGGCAAGGCTGGCCAATGTGGCTGGCCGCCGGGAGTAAGTCATGCTAATCGCACAGCGCCGGCAGTCCGGCGCCACTCTGATTGTTACGCTAATTTTCCTTGTTATCTTCTTGCTGATGACGATATCGTTGGTCAGCTCCAGTGTCGTCAATGTGAAGGTCGCCGCTAATCAGCAGCACGGGGTGGAGGCGCAGAATGCCGCGCAGCAAGGCATCGAGCAAGTCATTAGCAAGGACTTCACCGCCAACCCGGCGGCAGCCGCTGCTAGCGTCCCGGTCGATGTGAACGGCGACGGTAGCGCTGACTATACGGCGCAGGTCGCCGCGCCGGTGTGCCAGACCAGCAAGCCGGTAAGGAATGCGGACCTCGATACGTCCAATGCCGACGACGTCTCCTGTTTCGTTGGCAATGGTAACCAGGACACCGGCATCTTGACGGCATCCGGAGGCGGTGGCGGAAATTCACTGTGCAACGCCACGCAATGGGACATAAAGGCCAGCGTCAGCGATAGCGCCGCCACAGCCGCCAGCACCACCTTGCACCAAGGCATCTCAGTGCGCGTGCCTGTCGGCACGGCATGCCCGTAAGCTTGCTGTCAACCCAGATTTCGATTGCCTCACCCCCTGACCTCAGGACCCACAATGCGTCAATTCGCTGAACACGCCGCCTCGCGCATTGCCATCGCCGCGTTACTCGCGCTGTCCGCCTTGCACCAGGCAAAAGCGGAGGACATCGATCTGTACACTGGTTTGCAGCCCCTGGCCGGCAAGCCCAATGTGCTGATCCTGCTCGACAATGCATCGACCTGGGATGCGTCGGCCAGCTTCACCTGCTCCACATCGGGGGTCGTCTCCAGCAATAATGCAGGCAAGGACGTCGGTGCCGAGCAGTGCGCGCTCTACAACGCGGTGTCGTCGATCAAGACCAGCCCCTCACTGCTGGGTAACCTCAATCTCGGCGTGATGATGTTCGGCTCCGGGAGCAACAACGGCGGCAAGTTCAAGTTCCCGTCGGCGGCTCCCTATAAGTTGCCGGTGATGGACAGTAGCGGGGTCGACAGCTTCCTGACCTATGTGAAGACAATCGACCGTCAGGCCGACAACTCCAATAATTCGCAGGTCGGCGGTGGTATGCAGGAGTCGTGGGCTTACTATGCCGGCCAGACTGGCTTGTCCGGCACCAAGTACACCTCGCCCATAGACAATCCGTGTCAGCGCAATTTTGTCATCTATATCGCTAACGCCGTGAACAACGGCAAGCCGCAAGATACAGGCCAGGTTGCCACCGATGCCTTGGTTGCAGCAGGCGCGACTGCAGCTCAGCAACAGCAAATTGTCATTCCCGCTCCCAACAACAAATACCAGAGTAATTGGGGCGACGAATGGGCTCGCTTCATGTACCAGACCGACGTCCAGGGCAACATGGCCAACCGTCAGAACATCGTGACCTACACGATCGCGGTGACCGATAGCAAAAACCCTGACTATGTCCAGTTCGCGAGCAGCATGGCGACCAATGGCGGCGGCAAGACATATGTGGTCCAGCTCGGTGACGTCAATGGGCTGACGTCGGCCTTGCTGCAAATCTTCAACGAGGTGCAGGCCATCAATAGCGTGTTTGCCTCGGTCAGCCTTCCGGCCTCCGTCAATGCCCAAGGTCAGTTCCTCAACCAGGTCTATGTGGGTATGTTCCGCCCGGATGCCACCGCAGCACCGCGGTGGCAAGGCAATCTCAAGCAGTATCAGATCGGCTATGACACCGGCGGCAACATCGTACTGCAGGATGCCAAGGGCAACGCTGCCATCAGCAACGCATCGACGGGCTTCATCTCTCCGAACGCTGTCGGCTTCTGGACGACGGAGCCGCCGCTTTCCTTCGGCGCGGCCGGTTATGGGGCCAGCGCGGTCAGTAATTGGCCTGCTACAGGATACTGGCAGAACAGCCCGTCCAGTGTCGGGTGGGGACTTGATTTCCCTGATGGGGAGGTTGTGGAGAAAGGAGGCGCGGGCGAGATGCTGCGCGCACAGTTGCTGACCAGCCAGACCGGCCGGCAACTGATAACCTGCAATGGCGCGGGTAGTTGCCCGACTAACGGGGCGATGCCGTCATTCGATAGTTCCAATGCGTGGCTGAAGGACGCGAGCGCCACCGGCGGCCTTGCCATTATCAACTCGGGGACCAGCGGCGCGGCCACCATCACCGCCACCGAATTGCCTAAGCTTATCGCCTGGGTACGCGGCCAGGACGTCGCCGCTTCGGATTCCACCAGTCTGGCCGGCACCGAAGCGGAGCCGGGTCCCGGCGGGTCGGTGACCGTGCGCAGTTCGATCCACGCAGACGTACTGCATTCCCGGCCGGCTGTCATCAACTATGGCGGCAGCAAGGGAGTCGTGGTGTTCTACGGCACCAACGATGGCGTGTTCCACGCGATCAACGGAAACCAAACGCAGGGCATTGGCAGCGTGAGGCCGGGCGGCGAGCTATGGGGCTTCATCGCACCGGAGTTCCTTGGCAAGCTCAGCCGTCTCTACACCAACTCTCCGGAGGTGAAGCTCTCGACCACGCCTGCCGGTATCACTCCCGCTCCGGCGCCACGGGATTACTTCTTCGACGGAAGTACCACCGTGATGCAGGACTTGCGCGACGCGGCCAATCCTCGCGTGGTCATTTACCTGACGGCACGCCGCGGCGGGCGGCTGATCTATGCAATCGATGTGACCGATCCCGTCAATCCGCGCTTCCTGTGGAAACGCTCCAATGCTGATATTCCCGAACTCGGCCAGACCTGGTCCCAGCCGCGCATCATGCGCGTGCGCGGCTACGCCAACCCGTTGGTCGTGATGGGCGCGGGCTATGACTCGGCCGAGGATAGCGACCCGTCGCCGGGCGTCGATAGCATGGGGCGCGGCATCGTGGCATTCGATGCCGCCAGTGGTGCCATTGTGTGGAGCGCGCTGCCTAACTGTAGCGGTATGAGCGGTACATGCCTGTCGGTTGCAGGCCTGACCCGGGCCATCCCGTCGGATGTTACTGTGCTCGACCGTAATGGCGACGGTTATATCGAACGCCTGTACGTTGGCGACGTCGGCGGCAATCTCTGGAGAGCCGACTTTGAAACCACCGCGGGCAATGCGCCTGCCAACTGGACGCTTAACAAGCTCGCTGCACTCGGCGGCGCATCCAACACGAATGACGCGCGCAAGTTCTTCTATGCACCCGACGTCATTTCCACTGCTACCTACGATGCCATTACGGCCGGAACGGGTGACCGCGAGCATCCTCTGTACTCGGCCTCGACCACGCAGGGGACTGCTTACAACGTGGTCAATCGCCTCTACATGCTGAAGGATACCAACTTAAGCGGCATGCCGGCCGCCTGGACTCCCATCACAGAGGCGCTCCTCGTCAACAATACGAGCACCACTGCCAAGTACGACGGTACCGGTTCGGGCTTCTACATTACGCTCAGCAATCCCGGCGAGAAAGCAGTGAATGCACCGCTCACCGTGGCCGGAAATACCACCGTTGGCACAAATACACCAGCAGTGCCTCAGGCGGGCATGTGCTACCCCAATCTCGGCATCGCCCGGAGTTATTCCTTCAGCTTCCTTACGGCATCAGGCCAAAACCCACAACGTTCGATTATCCTGGATGGCGGCGGTTTTCCGCCTTCGCCGGTATTCGGCATGGTATCGATTGGCAGCGGCACGACAGCTACCGTTGTGCCGGTTTTGCTCGGTGGCGGTAACCAGACCGGAGCCGGAGGTGGCGACGCCACCTCGGCACTAGGTGCTCAGAAGATCAATATCGCGGGCGTGGGCAAGCGCAAGCGCATCTAC
>NZ_JBFTND010000240.1:0-10249 GCF_056397305.1 Cupriavidus sp. 05N40 | reverse complement strand
GGCCTGCGGTTCAGGCCGCGCGCAGGGCGGCCTGTCCTGCATTCTGTTTCGCGGCATAGGCCAGCGCGGCCTCGCGCACCCAGGCGCCTTCGTCGTGCGCCTTCACGCGGGTGGCGAGGCGCTCCTTGTTGCAGGGGCCGTCACCGTTGATGACGCGCCAGAATTCGTCCCAGTCCAGCGGGCTGTAGTCGTGGCGGCCGCGCTCGGCGTTCCATCGCAGGCCCGGGTCGGGCAGCGTCACGCCCMGCACCTTGGCCTGCGCGACGGCGGCGTCGACGAATTTCTGGCGCAGGTCGTCATTGGAGATGCGCTTGATGCCCCAGGCCATGGTCTGGGCGCTGTTGGTGGATGCCGCATCGGGCGGCCCGAACATCATCAGCACCGGGAGCCACCAGCGGTCCACCGCGTCCTGCACCATCTCGCGCTGGGCGTCGGTGCCGCCCATCATCGCCAGCAGCGCGTCGAAACCCTGGCGCTGGTGGAAGGATTCTTCCTTGCAGATGCGGATCATGGCGCGCGCGTAGGGGCCATAGGAGCAGCGGCAAAGCGGGATCTGGTTCATGATCGCCGCGCCATCGACCAGCCAGCCGATCACGCCGACGTCGGCCCAGGTCAGGGTGGGGTAGTTGAAGATCGAGGAATACTTGGCACGGCCCGCGTGCAGCGCGTCGACCAGGTCGTCGCGCGAAGCGTCCAGCGTTTCCGCCGCCGAATAGAGATAGAGGCCGTGGCCGCCTTCGTCCTGCACTTTCGCCAGCAGGATGGCCTTGCGCTTGAGCGACGGAGCCCGGCTGATCCAGTTGCCTTCGGGCTGCATGCCGATGATCTCGGAATGCGCGTGCTGGGAGATCTGCCGCACCAGGGTCTTGCGGTAGGCCTCGGGCATCCAGTCCTGCGGCTCGATCTTGGCATCGGCCGCGATGCGGGTGTCGAAGGCTTCCTGCCTGGCCGCGTCCGGGGCGGCGCGCAGTCCGTCAGGCGTGGCCTGTGCGTTTACGCCGCCGGGAAGATCCAGACTCTGGGTGTACATAACGCCTCCTTTGACGGGGCCGCGCGTTTGTTGCTTTCATGGATTGGCAGCGGGTAGGAGCATTATATATAAACCGACTGGTCGGTCACTTTATCTGGGAATGGTGTTTTCCCGAGGCCCAGCGCGGCCGGCGTTTCACGTGAAGCACCGGCCGCAAGCACGCATATCTAGCCGCGCGGGTGAGCTTCTGGCAGGGCGGCAAGCGCAGCGCCAAGTTCGTCGAGCGGGCCGTTCCAGTCGCGCATCGCGGCCTGCCGGAACAGGCGCATGCCTGGGTACCAAGGCGAGTCCTTGCGCTCGAGCAGCCAGCGCCAGTCGGGCGAGAACGGCAGCAGCAGCCAGACCGGCTTGCCGAGCGCGCCGGCCAGGTGGGCGACGGCGGTGTCCACGCTGATGACCAGATCGAGGTTGTCGATCAGGGCGGCGGTGTCGGCGAAGCTGGCGATCTCGCCGGATACGTCCATGAGCTGCGGCAGGCTTTCAAGCGTGGCGCTGTCGGCGGCGCGCACGTCCTTTTGCAGCGAGACGAAGCTCGCATCGGCCGCGAGCAGGGGGCGCAGCTGGTCCAGCGCCAGCGAGCGGTTGCGGTCGTTGCGGTGCCAGGTGCTGCCGGACCAGACCAGGCCGATGCGTGGCCGGCGGCCGGCGGCGGAGTCCGCCTCCAGCCGGGCGCGCCAGGCTGCGCTGAGCGCGGGGTCGGCGTTGAGGTAAGGCGCGGGCGGAATGGTCGCCAGGCTGGTGCGGAAGGCCAGCGGCAGGCTCATCAAGGGGCAATGGCAGTCGAAGGCAGGCAGCTGGTCGCCTTCGGCGATCAGCTCCGCGACGCCGGGCAGGCCCTGCAGCAGCGGCACCAGCGCGGGCTGCACCTGCAGGATGACGCGCGCGCCCATGGCCGCGACGGCCGGCACGTAGCGGGCGAACTGGATGGTGTCGCCGAATCCCTGTTCGTTATGCAGCACGATGGTCTTGCCGGCCAGGCTGCCTTCGCCCAGCCAGGGCTTGCCCGGCAGGCGGTGCGCGGGCGTGCCGTCCAGCCAGCGCCATTCGTATTCGCGCCAGCCGTGATCGAAGACCCCCATCAGCAGATTGGTCTGGGCGCGGTTGCAACGCGCCAGCGCGTCGTTTGCGTCCAGCGTGACGGCCTTCTTGAAGTGGCGCATGGCTTCGTCGAAACGATGCAGGTCGCGCAGCGCCACGCCCAGGTTGACGTACCCGCCGGCGAAGTTGGGCCGCAGCTGGATGGCGCGCTGGTAGCAGTCGATCTCGTCGGCGAAGCGGTCGAGCTCGCTCAGCGCCTTGCCCTTGTTGTAGAGCGCTTCGAAGCTTCCCGGGCGCAGCTTCAGCGCGGCGTCGAACGCGGCGATGGCCGCAGATGCGTTGCCGGATGCCGCGAGCGACAGGCCGAGATCGTGGTGGGCTTCGAAAAAATAGCTGCGCAATGCCACTGCTTGCGAGAAGGCAGCGATCGCCGCCTCGTGTTCGCCCAGTTTCTGGCGCGCCACCGCCAGGTTGTAGTAGAGCTCCGGCGAGCCCGCACCCGCCTGCGCGGCGCTGTCGAGATGCGCCGCCGCGGCCCGGAAATCTCCCTGGTTGCCTGCGGCCAGCCCCAGCAGTTCCAGGGCGCCGCCGTGCCCGGGTTCCTGCGCAAGCAGGGCTTCGAGCGCCGCGCGGGCGCCGGCGAAATCACCCGCGGCGAGACGCTGGCGGGCTTGGTTGATGACTTGAGTCTGATCCATTGACAAACGCTGTGGCCGTGCGGCGTCGGGAAATCATGGCCGCGCCGGCAGTCTAAATATGGAGGCCGCTTCGCTACTGGCTTCGCCACGCCGGCTTCGCGCATGTGCCTTGACGCAGGGCAGTGCGCGAAGTCGGGCACGGGCGAATGATGATCGCAGCGGCCGGTGCAAGATCTTGTGCAAGGAGGCAATTATGCAATGCAGTCCCCATGACGGGCTTTTCGGCCCGTGCCTGCGCCACCGATTCGGCTGGCTGGCATTGTGGATATTGCTGGCCGCGCTGTCGCTCCTGCCCCAGGCCGCCAGCGCCAACAACGAGTTCGGTACCGTGCGGCAGGCGTTTGCCCGGCAGGTGCCGCACCGCCTCGAGCTGCCGGCCGCGCAGGCGCAACGGTATGCCGGCCTGCTGTCCTCGGCGCTGCAGGCTGTGGGGCACGACGCCGACGCCGGCGACTGGGTGGTGCTGGTCGACCGCAACCCGCGCGTACAGGCTGCCATGCTGTTCGCCCGGTCCGATGGCGATGCGCCCTGGCGGTGGGTGGGTTCGGCACCCACCTCGACCGGCAAGCCGGGCACCTTCGATCATTTCATCACGCCGCTCGGCGTGTTCGACCACAGCCTGGAGAACATGGATTTCCGCGCCGAGGGCACCGTCAACGAGAATGGCATCCGCGGCTATGGCGCGCGCGGCATGCGCGTCTATGACTTCGGCTGGGTCGATGCAGAGCGCGGCTGGGGCAAGGGCGGCGAAAGCCAGATGCGCCTGCAGATGCACGCGACCGATCCCGAACATCTCGAAGCGCGCCTCGGGCATCCGGCTTCGAAGGGTTGCGTGCGCATTCCTGCCGCCCTCAACCGGCTGATCGACCGCTTTGGCCTGATCGACGCCGACTACCTCGACGCCGTGGAGCGGGGCGATGCGCTCTGGGTTCTCGCGCCGGATCGCACACCGGTGTCGCGGCCGGGGCGCTATCTGGTGATCGTCGACTCGGGCGCGCGGGATCCGTCCGTCCCGGCAAGTGCAGTACGAGGCGAGTGATATCGCCGGCGGCGGCGTACTGGCGCCGGCGCAAGCGCAAGGCGGCAGCGCGCAGGCGCGCCTATCCTGCGAAGCGGATGTGCCCGCTGCGCAGCACGATCTCCCTGGCCTGGGTCAGTTCGAACAAGTCTTCGGCAATATGTTCGATGCGTTGCCGATGGCTGGTGAACGCACGCACCAGGTCTTCCTCGCGCGGAGAACGGGCGCCAAAGTGCGTCTCGAGCGCCTCGGCGGTAATGGAATACAGCGTGGGCTTGCCGTTCACGGTGGCGGGGCAGGAAAGCGTAAGACTGGCCGCACAGTAGGTGGGAACGCTGCGGGGAAACGAGATCTCGGGCATGGCGTGCCTCACACCGGTCGCTGAGGATGACACCATTCTAGGAGATCGCGCGGCCGAGCGACGCCGTGCGGCGCGTCGCCTTGACCGCCATCAACCGGGATGGGGCAAGTGCTGGCCGGCAACGGCAAGCCCGGCCGTCAACTGGCGCACGCTGGCGAGCGCCTCGTGCGCGGCCTCAGATTGCGCCGCGGCGAACGCGGCCTGCTCGAGCAGGAAGCGGTCCAGCGGTGCGGCGGTTCCGTGGTCCGCGGGACTGGCTAGGGGGCCTGCGCTTTCCCCGGGYCGCGCCGCCAGTGACGAAAGCCGCCCCGCCAGGGCCTGCAGCGTCGCCAGCGTGGCTGGTAGTGGTGCACCGGCGCCGCTCCCGGCAGCCAGCCCGGCGCGCACCACGCCGGCCAGCGCGGCCATGCGGCGTGAGGTGAGGTGAAGCCCGGCGTAGGCCGCAGCCAGTTCCGGCATCAGTTCCGCCTCCGCCTGCTGCAGCGTCAGCTCGGCCCGGGCGGACGCGCGGCCCGCGCCGATGCGCAGTGTTTCCAGGCGGGCCGCGGTCGGCGCGGGCGAGCGCGTGGGCGAAGTCGTGAACGCGCCGGCGCCCGCGAATGCCGCGCGCAGGTACGCGGCATTCGCGGCGAGTGCGTCGACGCCGTGGCGATGCACCCGCGAGAGCTCGGCGCGCGGTGCCAGCACGTAGTAACTGGCCAGCGCGATCAGGCAGCCAAGCGCGGTATCGATGCCGCGCAGCGCGGCGAAGTGGCTGCTGTCCGCCGCCGGGGCGCCCACCCATGAGAACAGGATGACAGCCGGCGTGAGGCAAAGGGCGAACAGCCCCGGGCTTCCGGCGAGCCGCAAGACATAGGCTGCCGCGAGACACGCTGCGCTGATCACCAGCGCCAGCGGCGCCGGCGGGTGGGCGAGGCCGATGGCGCAGGCCAGCAGCGCTCCCGCCAGCGAACCGGCAAAGCGCAGGAAGGAGATCCTGCGTGTGGTCTGCAGTTGCGGACTGAGCACCATGATGACGGTGACCGCTACCCAGTAGCCATGATCCACCCGCCACAGTTGTGCTGGCAGCAGGCTCAGGCTGCCGGCCAGCGCAAGCCGCACCGCATGGCGCGCCACGCGGGCGTCGCGGGCAGTGTGTTCGGCCAGGGCGGCACGCCAGCGCTGCCACCTTTGCCGGAACGTGTGACGCGGCCGGCGGTGCGCGCCATGCCAGGTGGCGAAGGCCGGGTAGCGGGCCAGGGCGCCCACCGCGGACTGGTACACGGCCGGCGCGTCGGCATTGGCCAGGGGCGCATGCAGGCGCCGCAACTCGCGGACCAGTGCGGCGCACAGCGAAGGCAGGTCAGGCGCGGGCCGGGCGAGGGCCTCGTCCACCTGCAAACGCATCTCGGCCACGCAGCGCTGCAGGTACTGGAGCGGCAGCGGGCTGACGTTGCCCTCGCCCGGGTCGCCTGCCGGCGCGCTGTCTGCGCGGCTGCGCAACTCGGCGGCGACGATCAGCAGGGCAAAAATGGCATCGGCCAGGCTGACGATATAGGCATAGCGCATCCGCCCCAGCGGATCGCGCAGGCTGCGGCGCGCGCGCACGGCCAGATGCGCGGCCTCGATCCGCTCGCGGATGTCGCGCTTGCTGGCAGCCGCATCGCCGACCGCTTCAGTGCCGGCCAGCGCCCCGGCAAGACGCGACAAGGCGCCGAACACCGCCATGACTTCCGCGCGCGGGCGCTGGTCGCGCGCGGACGGAATCAGCGCCAGGCTCACCAGGCAGGCAAACACGCCGCCGAGCAGGAATTCCTGGCTACGCTCGAACACGTGTACGGCCAGCGCGGCATCGCCGGCCGGCTGGAGGCATGCGGCGATCAGGATGACGTAGAGCAGCTTGGCGGGCAGGGCCGCGCCGGGCCCACGGGTCTCTGCCAGGCCAGCCGCGAGCCCGGCAATCCCGACCGCGGCGAGCGCCGCCCACGCAGACCCGGCGACGGCCACACCCACCGCGCACGCCACCGTGCCGCCCATGCCGACCGAACCCAGCGCCCTGAGCCGCTCGCCTGCGGTGCCGCCGCGGTCGGCGAGGCAGGTCCAGAGCGAGGCGGTGGCTGCCCACAAGTAGCCCGGCTGATCCGTGAGCCATCCCGCTCCGGCCAGGGCCAGGAACGAGAAAGCGTAGACCAGGCCTCTTTGCAGCATCGAGGCGTCGGGACGGGGCAGGTACGGCACGGAAAACATGTCGACAACTAAGTAAGGACGCCGGCGGATGCAAGCGATGGCTTGACTCTAGATCACCGTATGGTGCGTTGCAACATATCGTGTCATCTCGGGCGATTTGCACTGGGGAGGTGCGCCGCCGCATCGTCCCGGTGCGCGCAATCGCCAACCTGGCACGACGGTGGGGACGGGTTGGTTCCCGGCCGGTAATGCATTGGCGTTTCAGGGGGAAACGCAGGTGCGCGCCGAAAATCGGGCAAAAAAAACCCGCGCAGTTTCGTGCGCGGGCTGGAATCCACCGAGGTGGTGGAGGAGACAGACTCCACTATATACGATTTGTTGCGACGCACCAAGCGTCATATTGGCTGTGCGTGTCTGGCTTCACAAACATGTTGTTTGTGCACAACAAAGTAGCCGTTTACAACATCCGCCTCCACTTTTTCCTGATTTCACGCCCTGATTCCGTCGGCAATTTGCCGATGTGTTCGCGGCGTAGTGGCCGATGGGGGAATGCCCCTAGCGGAAGAACAGGTATGCAATGCCTACCGCGGCGCATAGCCCGGCAAGGTCGGCGAACAGGGCGCAGGCGAGCGCGTGCCGCGTATCGCGAATGTTGACGCTGCCGAAATAAACGGCAAGCACGTAGAAGGTAGTTTCGGTCGAGCCCTGGATGATCGCGGCCAGCTTGCCCTGGAACGAGGCGACGCCATAGGTGCTCATCACATCGATCATCAGGCCGCGCGCGCCGGCGCCGGAGAGGATCTTCATCAGGCCGACCGGCAGGGCCGGCACGAACGCCGTGTCCAGGCCCAGCCAGGCAAAGGCCGCGGTAAGTCCCCGCATCAGCACATCCATGCATCCGGTCACGCGGAACAGGCCGATCGCCACCAGGATTGCCACCAGGTAGGGAATGATCTGCACGGCCACGCCGAAGCCTTCCCTGGCGCCGTCGACGAAGGCGTCGTAGACGTTGATGCCGCGTACGGCGCCGCAGACCAGGAAGACGATGATCAATGTGATGATAAAGCCGCTACCGGCCAGCGCCGTGCCGGTGCTGACCTGCTCCGGCGGGGCATGACGCAGCCACAGGAACAGACCGCCGACCGCGGCCGCCAGCAAGCCCAGGGCGCCCAGCACCGCTGGCTTGAGCAGGTTGAGCCGCTGCGCCCAGGCCACCGCGAGCAGGCCGGCCACGCAGGAAACACAGGTGGCGAGGAGGGTGGGCAGGAAAATGTCGGCTGCGTTGAAGCCGGTCAGGCCCTGCTTGACGGCGATCGCTTGCCGCATCGCGATCACCGAGGTCGGGATCAGGGTCAGCCCGGCCGTGTTCAGGACGATGAACATGATCTGCGCATTGCTGGCCGTATCCGGGCGCGGATTCAACGATTGCAGCTCCCGCATGGCGTTCAGGCCGAGCGGCGTCGCTGCGTTGTCCAGGCCCAGCATATTGGCCGAGACGTTCATCATCATGGCGCCCTGGGCCGGATGGCCCTGCGGGACGCCCGGGAAGAAGTGGCGCAGCAGCGGGTTGACCGCGCGCGCGAAGACATCGACCACGCCGGCACGTTCTCCGATCCGCATGATGCCGAGCCAGAGGCTCATGACGCCAGCCAGCCCCAGGGAGATCTCGAATGCGGTGCGCGCGCTGTCGAACAGGCTCGTCAGCATGGCGGGGAAGACGCTGGTGTCTCCCATGGCCAGGCGGATGCAGGCGACGATGAAGGCAAGCAGGAAGAAGGACAGCCAGACGATATTCAGTGCCATCTGCGCATCGGAGGAGGGCGGGTTTGTGGAAAGTTCGGGCCCACGCATCATAGCGTGCCGGGCGAGCCATCCCGGCCACCGGGTGCTGCAGGGTGTCGCAATTGATCACGGGCAAGGACCGGGTGCGCCGCGGCGCGCAAAAACGGCGTTGCGCCGGTATACAATGCGGACAATATCGCCGCTGCGGCATCCTTTACAGGGCGCGCCGCGGTCCTTGATCCCTTTGACCCGTCCGCGACGGCTCGCATGCGCGGCCAGCCTGGCGACGGTGTCCTGCCGAGCAAAGCCAGAATCTATGTCCGACGCCCCTGGTACCGAACACGCTCACGCCGCTTCGGATTCCGCCGGCACCAGCCTTGGCGCCCAGCATTCGCCCCTGTTCGCCCTCGTCACCGATACCTTGCGGCAGCGCATCCTGGCCGGCGAGTACAACCAGGGTGACCGGCTGGTCGAAAACAAGCTTTCGACCGAACTCGGCGTGTCGCGTATCCCCGTGCGGGAAGCGCTGCGCGCCCTGGCCGCGGAAGGCCTGGTCCGCATCGAGCCGCGGCGCGGGGCTTCGGTGGCAACACTGTCGCCGAATATCGCCAAGGAAATGGTCGAGGTCCGGGCCACTCTGGAAGGGCTCAATGCCAAGCTGGCCGCCCAGCGGCGCGATCCCGGCCTGCTCGCGGAGCTCAACGAGGTCCTGCGCCAGGGGACCGAAGCGGCTGCCAGCGGCCGGTCCGAGCGCTTTGTCGAACTGAACTCCCACTTTCACGAGGTGCTTGGCAATATCGCCGCCAACAGCGTGCTCCAGGACATGGTGCGGACGCTGCGGGAGCGTACGGGTTTGCTGTTTGCGCCGGCCAATGTGACGCGTGCCCGCCAGAACTGGGAAGAACACGCGCAGATCCTTCAGGCCGTCATTGCCGGGGATGCCGATCTTGCGGCCCTGCTGGCGACCCGGCATGTCTATAGCGCGGCGAAGGCCGCGGAAGAGCTGGCGCAGGCGGAGAGCGGCGCACCTGACGTGGCCGGGGAGCGCACCGCCACCAGCCCGGCGAAGCGCAGCGGTCGCGTAGCGAGCGCCAGCTAGTCCCGGCTTGGTGGAGGATCTCGGCGCTTCCGGTATACGATATGCCGGATGCGGCACGAGCAGGCGGCCGGGCGCGAAGAGTGGTCCAGCCCTTGATTTCATTGTGCTATTGGCTGCCGGGATGCACCAGAACGGAGCCGTTGCCTGCCCCGTCATGACGCAGCGCACCAAATTTGGTATACTGTCAATCCTGATGAACCACAATAGGGATTGACCATGAGCTACCCGACGCCCTCCTATTTCCGGCAGTCGGTCGGAGAGCAGTTGCTGGCCCACTATGCCAGGCGCGACGCCGTGCGCCATTGCACGCCGCTGCTCCCCATTCAGTGGAGCGCGCTGCGCACGCTGTTCCGCCGGCAGTGCGCCGGCAGCCACAAGACGATCTGACTCGTCCCGCGCTTGGCGGCTACGCCATGGCCGCCCCTCTCTTTTCCAGCAGCGACCGCAATATCGAGCGGTGGCAGCGGCTTTCTTGCTCGCAGTAGCATCCAAGCGAAAAATTTGTCTGCCGTGACAGCGCGGCCAGCAGGTCCAGCGTCCGGCTAGCCTCGGGGCGGGCCATTTCCGCGCGAAAGTGCTTTTCGAACGCGCGCCAGGCCTTGTCGTCGCCGTCTGCCTGGATGGCTAGCGCCTGGGCAACGAGGTCCGCCGACGGCGAAAGCTCCGGGTACCAGACATCGTAGTAGTCGCGCGATGCGAACTCCGCCTTGGGTACGCCTCGGGGTGGCCGGCGCACGGTGCCAATCCGAAGTCCTTCGTCAGGCGCGCGTGGCGAGCCCAGTTTCACGATACGGATCGTCATTGCTGCATCTCCTTATATATAGAAGCACTGCGAACGTGAGTTGCGGCATCCCTGGGGGTGCCCCGACAGCACGATTCTGACTCGGTGCAGGGCCGCCGTGTGCCTTGAGAAATACTTTTTGCGCCGCAAGAAAATGATTTCAGAAAAGGCTTGCCAGGACCGTGGGCGGGCCTTAATATTCGCTCCCTCGCAACACGAAGCGCGGCTGCAAAGCAGACGGGACAAGGGTTGCGGGGTGAACGGGTGAGGTTGGCG
>NZ_JBFTND010000239.1:0-10283 GCF_056397305.1 Cupriavidus sp. 05N40 | reverse complement strand
ATCCGACTCCATCGGCATACGGGCGCCAGGTCGTGACACCCGTCCGCCCGTCATCATCCGCCCATCCCGCGAACGCCCCTCGACCCCCTCGAAAAAAGCTGCAAATTCCCCTTGTAATGAGATTAATTCCCATTTACTATGGCATCACTGTCTGACGCGAGGCAAGCAAGACCAGCCCGGCGAGGACAACGGAACAAAGTAGCAGAGCAAGTAGCAGAGCAAAGTAGCGCAATACAGGAAGGCCGGCGGCAAGCCCGCGGCAAACAGGATTTTCGATGTCGCGCATGGCGCGGCATCCATCACCGTCTTTTGTGGGGACCGCTCCGTACCGCGGAGCGTTTGGCAGTAGCCAGTCACCGGAAGATCGGGAAAGCAACCAGACCCCGCTTTCCCGATCAGCTCTTCGGCTGACAAGCCAAGCCATCTTTTTATTCCGCAAGCCGTGGCAACACGTCTTGCAGCCAGCGGGCGGCCTTCCTTGCAGGATGCCGCCCGCTGCATTCCTGCGGTCTGGATGGCGTACGTTGGCGCGCAGCGCGCGGCGGCGCGGCCGGCCGGAGCACGTCATTTCCGATTGATGCGTCCCCGCCCGGGCGCAAAGCCGCAGCATGTTGATGCCTCCCGACAGTACCGAACCCATTGACCTGAAGCGCGCCGGCCTCAAGGCGACCTCGCCGCGTGTTCGCGTGCTGGAAGTCTTCCGCGCCAGCGAACGCCGCCACCGCAGCGCCGAGGATGTCTATCGCATCCTGCTGGCACAGGACGTCGACGCCGGCTTGTCCACCATCTATCGCGTGCTCAACCAGCTGGTGCAAGCCAATATCCTGCTGCGCCACAGCTTCGAGTCCGATCACGCGGTCTTCGAGCTCAACGAAGGCGGCCACCACGATCACCTGATCTGCGTGGCCTGCGGTCACGTGGAGGAATTCCGCGACGAAGCCATCGAAGCCCGCCAGCGCGAGGTGGCCACCGCCAATGCGTTCGTACTGCGCGAACACATGCTGGTGCTGTACGGCCTGTGCCCGAAATGCCGGGCCGACAAGTCCATCAACTGACACGGCCCGCGGTTCCCTTCCCCTGCCCCGGAACCTCGGCCCCGCCCGGCCTCCGACCCATGCGGCCGCCGGGCAGCTACCGGAGTCCGCCATGGATCGCCAGATCAAACCCCTGCCTGAACTCAAGCGCTTGCTGAGCCATTGGCTGCGCGAGCAACCCGGCTGCCAGGATTGCCAGCTGCGCGCGGTGTGCATCCACCGGCCTGACCATACCGGCTGCAACTGGAGTGCGGAGGTGGATTTCCCCGACCGCAGCGAGGAAGACGCCGTGCGGAGCCTGCCGCTGGCCCGGCGGGTGGTGGTGCGGGTGYGCGAACGCTTCAATGTCGAGGGACTGAACGGCGGCGGCGCACTGGCCCCGGCATCCTAGGCCGGCGGCTGGCGGGCGCGTCCTCCGTCGCCCCCCACCCCTGCCCCTCGCTCTCACATCCGGCTAGAATCCCCCCCTGCTGCCGCGCGCACGACGCGGCCCACATCAAGTTCAAGCCGGATTGTCCATGCCCACCACCTCTGCGCCCCGCCGCGCGCTACTGGCACTCGCCATCACCATCAGCGCCTCGGCCGGCTGGGCAGCAGACAGCGACCCGGCAGGCGCGGCAGGCACGGCAACCGCGACGCCGCCCGCCAGCAAGTGGAAGATCTCGGCCGGCCCCGGCGTCTACGTAGCACCGGATTTCCCCGGCGCGCGCACCTCGCTGGTCTACCCGATCATCTACCAGGACATCGACTACGGCGGCCGCTTCTTCTCGCGCGGCTTCGACCTGCTCGGCGTGTATGCGCTCAACAACGATATCTGGCAGATCGGCGCCGACTTCCAGTTCGACCCGACCTGGCGGCGCAGCAAGGACGATCACCGCCTCAATGGCCTGGGCGACGTCAACATGACCATGCGGGCGCGGGCATTCGCGCAGGCACAGGTCTCGTTCATCACTTTCTCGGCGGACGTGGCGCAGGACATCGCCGGCCAGGGGCAGGGCTTGATCGCCAACGGCGACGTGCTGTTCAGCCTGCCAGCCGGCAAGTGGCTCTTCACGCTGGGCCCGGGCGTGACCTGGACCAATAGCAAGTACATGCAGACCTTCTTCGGCGTGACGGCGGACCAGAGCGCGCGGTCGGGCCTGCCGACGCATGCGGTGGGAGCCGGGCTGAGGGAATGGCACGCCAACGGCATCGTCAGCTATGAGATCTCGCGCAACTGGTCGGCGCTGGGCTTGCTCACCTTCGCGCGGCTGGAGGGGGATGCGGCCAGCAGCCCGGTCACCCAGCGGCGCCAGCAATGGACCGCCATGACCGCGGTGACCTACCGGTTCCGCTGAATCGGCATCGCGCCGCTCAGGGTCGTCCGGACCCTGGTACGGCCGCCGCCACGGGCGCAGCCGAGGCCGGCCTCAGCACCAGCCAGACCGCCAGGCCGATCAGCGCGCCGCCGACGGCGTGCGCCCACGACAATTTCTCGCCCAGGAACAGCGCGCCCCACACGATGCCGAACGGCGGGATCAGGAAGGTCACGGTCAGCGAGCGCACCGGGCCCAGGTCCGCGATCAGGCGGTAATAGAGGATGTAGGCGATGGCAGTGCACAGCATCCCTACGCCCAGCATCGCCAGCCACACCCCCGCCCCGGCGGCCGGAAGCGTATTCTCGCGCCACAGCGCGACACCGCAGAACGGCAGCAGGAACAGCGTGGCGCCCACCATGCTGCCGGTGGCCACCAGGCGGCTGTCGAGCCCGCCCTGCGCCGTGATCCAGCGCCGCGCCAGGAAGCCGGCCAGCCCATAGCAGGCCGTGGCCACCAGGCAGGCGCCCGCGCCCAGCAGCACCTGTGGCGTGAAGGCCACGGGGCCGGTACGGGTCAGCACCCCCACCCCCGCCACGCCAAGCACCACCCCGCCTGCCTTGGCCAGCGTCAGGCGCTCGCCGAAGCACAGCGCGCCGATCAGGACGCCCATCAGCGGCGTCATCGCATTGAACACGGCGGAATAGCCGGCCGGCAGCCACAACGCCGCAAACGCGTACATGACAAACGGAATGCCCGAGTTGATCACGCCCAGTGCCATCGCCGCGCGCCACTTGCCGCGCATATCCCAGCGCACGCGCATCAGGGCAAGATAGGCCACCAGTGTCAGCCCGCCGACCAGCACGCGCAGGAAGGCAGCCGTGAAGGGGCCGAGCACCGGTGCGCCGATGCGCAGGAACAGGAAACTGGCGCCCCAGATGGCGGCCAGGCTTAGCAGGCGAAACAGGTCGGCGGGTCTCATGGCTTCGGGGCTGACGGGAGATGGCCGGATTAGACGCGCGGCCGGGGTGGGATGCAAGCTGCTTTCGGACATCTGCCTGCGCGGAAATGCCCGTAAAAGATGCGTTTTCGCCTCATCCGTGTCACTTCGCCGCGGACTGCCCGGCAGCCGCCCCACAAAAGAGGGGTGACTCAAATGGGACGTGACAAGCCGTATTAAGTTATTTTAAAATCTGGTCTGCGCCAGAGTTAATTGACCCCTCCGACGCATTCCCGACAAGCCGCCACATACGTGGCGGCTTCTTTTTTTTGCGGCGCGTGATCCACAACTATAAATCAACGTCAACCGCAATGGGAGATCCCGCGTTTGCAGCGACATGAAACGACAGTTCCTTGGCTTGCTCGCCCGCATCTACGTCCTCCAGTTTGCCGTCGAAGTACCGGCCACCGTGGCCATGCTCGCCGAAATGCTGATGGAGTACGGCTTCCAGGTGGATATTGGTTCCGTGCGGCCGCTGCTGCGCGCGCTGCAGATGGAAGGGTACATCGAAAGCGTCCTGCGCGACGGCATCGGACGTGTCTACCTGATCACTGAACGCGGGCGCGAAGAACTGCGCAGCAGCCGCGCCCATGTGGACGAACTGTACCGCCGCCTGCACGCGCGCCCGGACCCCTCGGAAGTCGCCAACGGCTGAGGCTGGCGAGATGGTGGCGCCTCCTGCCTGGCGCCAGCAGGGATCCACGGGCCGCCGCGCACCCGCTGTGCACCCGCTGCGTACCCGTTTCTGCGTGGCCAAGATCGGCTCCCCGACATGACAAAGACCCGGACAAGGCAGCGCAGATCGCACCGCCGTTCCCGGGCCGTGGTCTTCCATGCGTGACCGGCCTGCGGCTCGCGCCGGCTGCAGGCATCCCCTGCTGCCTCACTTCTTCTCGGCCTTGCCTTCGTAGCGCTTGCCCCACTCGGCGAGGCACCGTCACGTTGCCGAAGCGTTGTCATTGGACGTGGGGATGAAGACGACGAATTCGCTCTACCGCGGTCATCGATTCGCTGCAGCGGTCATCAGTCAGGCGGTCCGCTAGTAATTCCGCTTCCACCTGAGCCTGCGCGATTATCGAGGAGCGGTTATTCGCTATGCCAAACTGACAACGCCGAACCGCTTGCCTACCTGTTCGACCGCGAGGAACGCGCGGCCCGGCCCGGACCCACCTGCCTGCATGAATGAACACCCCTTGGTGCCATGATGACAACTGGCAGCTTAGGGACGGTGCGTGCCATGCAGATGGCAGTCGGGCAAAGAATGCCGATGCAGGTATCGGCGGATTTTGGACCGGCCCGCGCGGGCGGCCCCCGGGCTTACTGGTTGGACGCCACCCGCTGCGCGCGCGCCGGCATGGCCGCCCCGCCCCCGGCCGCGCAGATCTCCATCAGCCCGCTGAGCGGCACGGCCTGGCAGAACAGGTAGCCCTGCACGGCGTCGCAGCCATGCTCGCGCAGGAAGGCGAACTGCGCCTGCGACTCCACCCCTTCGGCCACCACCTGCAGATGAAGCTGGTGGCCAAGCGTGATGATGGCGGCGGCCACGGCCTGGTGATGTTCGTCGTGCGCCACGTCGTCGACGAAGGACTTGTCGATCTTGAGCTTGTCGATCGGCAGCCGCGTCAGGTAGCTCAGGCCCGAATAGCCGGTGCCGAAATCGTCGATCGACAAGCCCACGCCAAGCGCGCGCACGCGCTCGAAGGTATCGATGGTCTTGCTGCCGCCTTCGATCAGGATGCCCTCGGTGACCTCGATGGTCAGTGCGCGCGCGGGCAGCCCGGCCGCCTCCAGGCACTGCGTGACCATGGCGGGGAAGCCGGCCTGGCGCAGCTGCAACGGCGAGATATTGACCGCCACCTCCAGCTCCAGCCCCAGCTGGCTGCGCAGTTGCTGGATCTCGCGGCAGGCGGTAGCCAGGATCCACTCGCCCAGCGGCATGATCAGCCCGCTCTGCTCGGCGATGGGGATGAACTCGGCCGGCGGGATCACGCCGCGCTCGGGCGTCGCCCAGTGGATCAGCGCTTCCACGCCGGCAATGCGCAGCGTCGCGGCGTCGACGATGGGCTGGTAACGCAGCCTGAACGCCTGCGTGGCCAGCGCGCGCCGCAGCAGGCCTTCGATGGTGAATCGCGCCATCGAGGCCTCCGCCATCTCGCTGGAGAAGCGGCTGAGCTGCGCGCCACCCCGGCGCTTGGCCGCGTACATGGCGGCGTCGGCATTCTTGAGCAGGTCGGCCAGGTTGTCGCCGTCGTCCGGGCACAGCACCATGCCGATCGACGGCGTCACGCGCAGGCGCTGGCTGCCCAGCTGCAGTTCTTCCGACAGGCGCGCCAGGATCTTGGCGGCAACCAGTTCGGCCTCGCTGTCCTGGGCTACGGCATCGAGCACCACCACGAACTCGTCGCCGCCCATGCGCGCGACCAGGTCGGCGTGGCGCACGGCGGCCTTCAGGCGGTCGGCCACGATGCGCAGCACTTCGTCACCGATATGGTGGCCCAGCGACTCGTTGATGCGCTTGAACTGGTCCAGGTCCAGCAGCAGCAGCGCGATGCGTTCGCCCTTGCGCAGCGCGCGCTGCAGCACGAGTTCCGTGCGCGCATGCAACTGGGCGCGGTTGGGCAGGCCGGTGAGCGCGTCGTGGTGCGCCAGGTGGCGGATGTACTCGTCGGCGCGCTTGCGCTCGGTGAGATCGTGCGCGATGGCGAGGTAGCCGCCGCCATCGATCGCCGCGGCTGCCTGCACCGTGCCCTGCCCCGCATCGTGCGCCGGCGTGCCGGGCAGCGCCGTGAGCGTCAGTTGCACCGGCAGGCGCGAGCCGCCCTTGCGCACATAGGTCCATTCCTGCTCGTCGGCGAGCCCCAGGCGCGCCTTGCCGATCACGGCAGGCAGGCCGGCGGCGACCGGCTCGCCCAGTTCGCTGCTGAGCGTGGCCGCGCGTGCCGTGACTTCCCCTGCGTCGAGAAAATCGAGATAGCGCATGCGCCCGGCCACTTCGCTGGCCTGGTACCACAGCATGCGCTGGCCGGCGCGGTTGAGGCCGGTCACGAGCCCGTCGCGGTCGAAGGTGATCACGCACAGCGCGGTATGGTCGAGCACGCGCGCGCTGCGCTCGGCCTGTTCGGCAGCCGCCAGTTCGGCGCGGCGCACCGCGCTCAGGTCGGTCACGATCCACAATACGCGGCCGGCCCCTGCGGCAGGCACCGGCGTGGCTGTCACGCGCACCGGAAACACCGTGCCGTCGGCCTTGCGCGCGGGGGTATCGATGCGGCCTGCGAGCGCGCCCCCGGCCAGCGTGACGGCCTCCGGCAGCAGGGTGGCGATGGCAACGCCCGCGAACTGGTCGCGCGCCTTGCCGAACATGGCCGTGGCAGCGGCGCTGGCAGTCTGCACGCTGCCCTGGTCGTCGCACACGAAAAAGGCGTCGGTGGCGCCGGCCAGGCCGGCGCGCTGCAGTGCGCCGTCGGCCTGGCGCGCCTGGCGCGCCCGCACCGCCAGCTGCCACGCGCGGCGTTGCTGGCGAGCCAGCGCCAGCACCAGCCAGGCCAGCAGTAGCGAGGCCAGCAAGCCGCCTGCCAGCACCAGCAGCGCGCGGCGCGGCCGGTGCGCGGCCTCGAAGGCGGGCATGGTGGCGCCGCGCAGGATCCACACGCGCCCGCCGAACGTCAATTCGCGTTCGGCCTCGATCATCGGTGCCGGCGGGCGCAGGTCGCCCGCCGCCGGTTCGGCATCGCCGGCCAGGAACGTGGCAGGCGCGGCATCGCGCCCGTCGAAAAGCATCAGCGAAAGCGATCCGGCCGCGGGCAGGCTGACGCCGCGCAGCAGATCGTCCAGCCGCAGCGCGGCATACACGTAGCCGGTCACCGCCTGGCGGCGCTGCGCCGTCGTATTGAGCGGCAGGCCGTTGCCATACACCGGCATATAGATCGCTGCGGCGCGCTGCGGCGCCTGTGCCTCGCTCTCGCGCACCGTTTGCAGGCCGGCGGTGAGGCGCGCCTCGCCGCTGTCGCGGGCGGCTTCGGCCGCGGCGCGGCGCGCGGGATCGCTCAGGATGTCAAAGCCGAGTCCGCGCGTGAGGCGACCCGAAAGCGGCTCGACAAAGACGATGGGCGCATATTCGTCGCGCGCGCCGCGCGGGTAGACCTCGAACACGGGCACGCCTTCGCGGCGCATGGTCTCGCCCAGTCGCTCCAGGTCGCGCGCCGCGGTCAGGCGTGCATAGCCGATCGAGTGGGTACCGGGCGGCAGGTCGTCGACCTGCGTGGTGTACAGGTAGTTGCGCCACTGCGCCCGTGTGATGGCGGGATCCGCGGCGAACAGCCCCGTGGCGCCGCGCAGCAGCTGCTCGTTCTCCTGCAGCCGGCGCTGCAAGGCGCTGAAGACCGGCGTGTAGTACCCGTCGAAGTCGTCGCGCGCCACTTCCCGCTCGAGCGCGCGCATGCCGTACCACGCGCGGCCCGTGACCAGCGCGCCGGCAGCGGCAACCAGCAGGGATAGCAGGACAGGCGAGAGTGAGGGCAGTTTCATGTATGGAGTTGGCGCGATTGTCAGCCCTCAATCAACCCTCAAGGCTTCGCCCTGCCGCCGCCGGGCCACGAGGCACTATACCTTGGCGGCCATGGCTCGCCCAGCCCTGGCGCACCGGCGCAACGTGCGATGCCACACGCACATGCCGCGGCCCCGGAACGGGTATGCCGGGCTCGCGCATGGCTGGCGCTTGTGGTAGGGTTGCCGGGCCCGCAACCCCGCCGAAGCCGGACGTCCCGGTAGCCATGCGGGCAGGCCGGCCAGCAGGCACGCGCCATTTCCCGACTTTGCCGGCCAGCATGCCATTCGTTTCGCTTTCCCTGAAGGCGCGCCTCGCGCTGATCAGCACGGCGCTCGCCGCCGTGCTCGGTACCGGCATCGTGCTGGCTTCGCTCTATTACGCGCACGACGACCTGCGCGCCGCGCTGCAGGACCAGCAGGACTCCATCGTCAAGCTCGCCGCCAACCAGCTCGACACCGCCATGGAAGACCGCATCACGCTGCTGTCCCACCTGGCACCGCAGCTGGTCGGCAAGCTGACGCTTCCCCGGCCCGAACTGCGCCGCTTGCTCGAGAGCCGCATCCCGGTCCCGGCCACCTTCAATGCCTTCATGGTCGCCGACGCCCAGGGCAATATGCTGACCCAGGAGGGCGTGCCGGTGAGCATTGCCGACCGGGACTACTTCCGCCAGGCCGCGCGCACGCTGGAGCCTGTGATCACGCCACCGATCCGCGCCCGCACCAATGGCGCGACCGGCGTGCTGGTGGCGGTGCCGGTCATCTCCCCGCAGGGCGAATTCCAGGGCCTGCTGGGCGGCTGGCTGGATCTGTCCAGCGCCAACTTCCTGGTCGAGATCACGCACAACCGGCTCGGCACCACAGGGTTTTACTGCCTGGTCTCGGCCGGGCGCACGCCGGTCTATGTCCGTCACCCGGATTCTTCCAGGGCGATGCAGCCGGCGCGCGCGCTGGGCGACACCTGCGGCGTGGACGACCGCAGCGGACGGGCCGAATTCCTCGCGCCCGAGCGGCCGCTGATCTCGCGCTACCTGCTGGAAAGCACCGGCTGGGAGCTGGTGGCGGTGCTGCCCGCGCGCGAGGCCTTCGCCCCGCTGCATGCCATGCAGGGGCGCTTCCTGGGGCTGGCGCTGCTGGCGCTGGCGGTGGTGGCGCTGATGATCTGGCTGACCCTGCGCCATCTGCTGGCCCCGCTCACGCGCCTGCACCAGGTGGTGCGCGAGAGCGCGCACGACCTCGCCGCCTACGAGCGGCTGCCGGCCCAGCAGCACGACGAGATCGGCGACCTGGCGCGCGCCTTCGCGCAACTCATGCGCGACGTGCGCCAGCGGCGCGAACAGCTCGACCTCAGCGAGCGCCAGCTGCGCGCGGTCACCGACACCCTGCCCGCGCTGCTGGGCTTCGTCGATACCGAGGAGCGCTACGTCTTCAACAACCTGGCCTACGAGCGGACCTTCGGCATCCCCGTCAGCGAGCTGCGCGGCATGACCGTGCGCGAGCTGATCGGCGAGGCCCGCTACGCGCGCTCGCGGCCGTTCCTGCAGAAGGCCCTGGCGGGCACCGCGGTGACCTTCGAGGTCGAGGACAGCGATCCCGAATACCGCTGCATGGAGACCAACCTGCGCCCGGAATGGAATGCCGACGGCAGCAAGGTCATCGGCGTGCACGTGCATGTGCAGGACGTGACCCAGCGCAAGCTGGAAACCATGCGGCTGTCGCGCATCTCGCGCCTGGACCACCTGACCCAGCTGCTCAACCGCAGCGCGTTCGAATCGCTGCTGCAGGCGGCCATGGCGCGCAGCCGCGAGGACGGCCGGCTGATWGCGCTGCTSTWCCTSGACATGGACCGCTTCAAGGCCGTCAACGACTTCCACGGCCATATCACCGGTGACCTGCTGCTGCAGGCCTTCGGGCGGCGCCTGCAGCGCTGCGTGCGCGAGCGCGACGCGGTGGCCCGGCTGGGCGGCGACGAGTTCGCCGTGGTGCTGGAGGATATCGGCGGCGCGGCCAATGCGCGGCGCATCGCCCAGGCCATCGTGCATTCGGTCAGCCGGCGCTTTTTCATCGACGGCGTGTTTGCCGATGTGGACGTGAGCATTGGCGTGGCGCTCTACCAGGGCGCCGAGATGCCCGACCAGGAACTGATGCGCCAGGCCGACACCCTGCTTTACCGCGCCAAGGCCGCGGGCCGCGGCCGCTTCGAGATGGGCCCGCCCGAACTGCTGGAACACGACGGCGGCGCCGCGTCCTGAGCCGGCACGGCGCGGGACCGCCTGCCTACTTGCCCTCGAACGGCACGTGCTTGCCGTCGCGCGACTGGTAGCCGAGCCTGGTGTCGGCACCCATCATCTTCTCCCAGGCCACCATGGCATCCGCGACGGCGTTTGGCTCGCCCTTGAACACCAGCACATC
>NZ_JBFTND010000238.1:0-10390 GCF_056397305.1 Cupriavidus sp. 05N40 | reverse complement strand
CAGGACGCCGGTGACAGGACGCCGGCTAAGCCCGGCTAACCCGGGCCAACCCTGGCCAACGCTTAACTGACGCGCTCCAGCACTGCGGCAAAGAAGCCGTCGGTCTGGTGCACGTGCGGATAGAGCGCCAGCATTTCGGCATCCTCGGGCAAGCCCGGCACCACGATCTTCTGCTCGGCCAGCACCTGCGAGGCCGGCACCAGGCGGAAGCCCGGATGCGAGCCGAGGAAACCGCGCACGATGCCCTCGTTCTCGGCCTCCAGCACGCTGCAGGTGGCATAGACCACGCGCCCGCCGACCTTCACCAGGCGCGCGGCGGACTCGAGGATCGATGCCTGCTTGGCGGTCAGCTCCAGCACCGACTGCGGCGACTGGCGCCACTTCAGGTCCGGATTGCGCCGCAGCGTGCCGAGGCCGCTGCAGGGCGCGTCCACCAGCACGCGGTCGATCTTGCCGGCCAGGCGCTTGATCTTGGCGTCGTGCTCGGAATCGATCTGCACCGGATGCACGTTGGACAGCCCGCTGCGCGCCAGGCGCGGCTTGAGGTTGGCCAACCGCTTCTCGGACACGTCGAATGCGTAGAGACGGCCGGTCGAGCGCATCAGCGCGCCCAGCGCCAGCGTCTTGCCGCCCGCGCCCGCGCAGAAATCGACCACCATCTCGCCGCGCTTGGGTGCAACCAGGTTGCACAGCAACTGGCTGCCTTCATCCTGCACTTCGACCAGGCCATTGACGAACAAGGGCAGCTGGTTCAGCGCAGGCTTGCCAGCCAGGCGGATGCCCGCGGGCGCCATCGGCGTGGCCTCGGCCTTCAGGCCTGCGGCCTCCAGCTCGGCCAGCGCGGCTTCGCGCGAGGTCTTGGCCAGGTTGGCGCGCAGGTCCAGCGGAGCCGGGCGCAGCCAGGCATCGCCCAGCGCTTCGACGAAGGCCGCGTCGTGGCGCGCCGCGAGCTCGTCGAACAGCCACTCGGGCAGGTTGGCGCGCACGCGCGGGGCCAGGCTGGCGCGTTCGATGGTGGTCAGCCGGTCCAGCCACTCGCCTTCCTCGGGCAGCAGGAAGGGGGTCAGCACGTCGCGGCCGAGCGTGGCTGCCAGGCCCAGCAGGGCGAGGCGGCGCTGCGAGGCGCCCGTGCCGGAAGCGGCGAACTGCGAGAACTCGACCCGCCGGCGCAACACCGCGAACACGGCTTCGGCGATGATGCCGCGCTCGCGGTGCCCCAGTTTCGGGTTTTCGCGGAAGTAATAGCTCACCACCACGTCGGACGGGCGCGTGAACATCAGCACCTTGCCCAGCAGGCGGTCGATGTGCTGGATATGGACGGCGTGCAGGCCGCCGTGCGGCGCGCGGCCCTGCTGCGGCGCGTGGCCGTCGCGGCTGTCGCTGGTGCGCGCGGCCTGGCGGATCGGCGTGGCCTTGCGCTTGTTGCGGACGGGCTGGCGTGCCCCTGCGGTATTCCGGCTCATGACTGCACCTCCTTAGCGGCAGCAAAGGCCGTGAAAAGCTGGGATTCGGCGGGGTCGACGCTGACCACGCCGGCATGCACGCGCAGCCGGTCCTCGACGAACCAGCGCACTGCGCGCGGGTAGATTGCGTGTTCGGCCGGCAACAGGCGCTCGGCCAGGCTCTCGGGCGTGTCGCCGGGCAGCACGTCGAGCGCGGCCTGGACGATCACCGGGCCGTGATCGAGCTCGGGTGTGACGAAATGGACGCTTGCGCCATGCACTTTGACGCCTGCCTCGATGGCCTGGCGATGCGTATGCATGCCGGGAAAGCAAGGCAGCAGCGAAGGATGGATATTCAGCATGCGCCCCGCATATTTGTCGACAAACCCCGGCGTCAGGATACGCATGAAGCCGGCCAGCACGACCAGATCGGGGGCATGGGCATCGATGGCAGCACCGAGCGCCGCGTCAAAAGAGGCGCGATCTGCATATTTCTTGTGATCGACCACGCCGGTCGGCACGCCATGATCGGCGGCGAACTGCAGGCCTTCGGCATCAGGCCGGTTGGACAGGACGGCCGCCACGCGCGCCGGCCAGCCCTCGGCGGCACAGGCGCGGACGATGGCTTCCATGTTGGAGCCACGCCCTGAAATCAGGATAACGATATTTTTCATCGCGCAATTCTACCAAGGGAGGACCCGTACACGACCAAAGCGAGCGCATTAGGCACTTAAAACACGCTAAACCCCCGTCGGCGCAACGATTTGCATGGCCTGCGCGCAACGGTGTTCCTTGTCGCATGATTGTGACGCCTCGCCCGCTCTGCTAGAGTGGCTGCTATCGTCCACGCGCAGACCGTTTCACGCGGCTTCAAGTGACAACAAGGACGAAGTGAGAAATTAGACGGGATATCGCATGTCGAACGCTGCACCGACCTTGCTGGTGGTCGATGATCATCCAATGGCCTTGTCCGGCACCACCGCCTTCCTGGCGGAAGTGATGCCCGACGTCGCGGTCCATGCCGCCGGGAGCGCCAAGGAGGCGCTCACCACCTTGCAACAGGGGTTGCGCCCGGACATCGTGCTGCTCGATATCTGGCTGACGGACGGCACCGGCTTCGATGCCATGCAGGCGCTCAAGACGCTGGTCCCCTCCGCGCGCTTCATCTTCATGTCGGCCGAAGCCACGCCCGAGATCGTGGGCCGTGCGCGCGCGCTGGCCGCCTACGGCTTCGTCGGCAAGCACCTCGACGCCAATGCCTTCACCGCGGCGGTACGCAAGGTGCTGGCGGGCGACACCTCCTTCCCCTCCGACGAAGCCCTCAACGGCCGCGCCCAGTCCTTCGGGCCGGCCCACGGCATTCCTGTCACTCCGGCCGAACTGGGGCTGACCCCGCGCCAGGGCTCGGTGCTCGCGCTGGTGCTCGAAGGCCTGCCCAACAAGGTCATCGCACGGCGCCTGGGACTGACCGAGAACACCGTCAAGGAACACGTCTCGGCCATCCTGCAACGGCTCGGCGTGCGCACGCGCATGCAGGTGATGTCGCGCATGGAGCGGTTCCGCCTGCGCCAGTAAGCGCACGAAGCCCGGCGGATCGGGCCGGGAAGCACGATCAGCACGATCAACTCGATCAGCGCGATCGGATATCTGCATGATCGGAATGTTCGGAACAAGGCGAAGCGCTGGGCGTGCAACTTTGCAAACGGCGCTGGCCGTGGCCGCGTAACGCGGCGCCGGGACCTTCCGATGGCGCCTGTCAGGCCGGGCGCAGCCAGCGCCGCAGCAACAGGCGCAGCGCCGCCGGATCGACCGGCTTGGGCAGCACGAAGTAGCCGGCTTCCTCGGCCGCCGCCAGCGCGTCGGATTTCAGGTCGCCGGACAACAGCGCGCTGCGCGCCTGCGGCTGCGTGTTCTGCCAGCGCTCGAGCAGGTCCAGGCCATTCTCGCTGCCAGGCAGGCGCAGGTCGCAGAAGATGATGTCCGGCTTGAGCCCCTGCCCGAACAGGTGGTCGGCGTCCGCGCCGTGGGCCGCGCAGGCTACCTCGATACCCCAGGCTTCCATCAGCGCGATCCAGGCCTTGCGGATCTGCGTATCGTCGTCCACCACCAGCACGGTGCCGCGCAGGCGGTCCGGCTTGGCGTCCTCGGCCTGCGCCGAGGCGCGCACGGCCCGGATCGTGGCGACGGTCTCGGCCTCCACCGGCGCCAGCGAGAACCAGAATACCGACCCCCGCCCCGGCACCGAGCGCACACCATAGGTGCCGCGCATCAGGCGCACGCACTCCTTGAAGATGGCCAGCCCCAGCCCCAGCCCCTGGGACGGATCGCGCTGCGGGTTATGCACCTGGTAGTAAGGCGAGAAGATATCGGGCAGGTGCTCCGGCGTGATGCCGGCGCCGGTGTCCCACACCTCCACGCGGATATGCTTGCGGCGCTCGCGCGCGGTCACCAGCACGCCGCCGCGGCGCGTGTAGCGCAGCGCGTTCTGCACCAGGTTGAACAGCGCGCGGCGCAGCAGCACCGGCTCGGCCATGGCATACAGTTCCTCAGGCACGCGYGGCGTCAGCGTCAGCCCGCTTTCGCGCGCATCCGCGGCGAACTGGCTCATCACCTCGTTGATGAGATGGCCGAGTTCGCACGGCTCCAGCGTGGGCAACACCTTGCGGCCTTCGAGCTTGGACAGGTCCAGCAGCGAGCGGAACAGCAGGTCGATGGTCTGGGTGCCGGCCGCCACCTGCTCGACCAGCGGATGCAGCGAAGACGACTTGTTGCGCGCGCGCAGCGCCTCGACCAGCATCACGAGCGCATGCACGGGCTGGCGCAGGTCATGGCTGGCGGCGGCGAGGAAGCGGGATTTCTCCTCGCTGGCGTGCAGCGCCCTTTCCTTTTCTTCCTGGAACTGCTTGGCCAGTCGCCGGCTGTCGCTTTCGAGCTGGATCGCCCGCACCAGCGTGCGCTGCAGGTTCAGCGCATGGCGCGTGAGCATGATGGCGTAGACCATCAGCAGCAGTTGCACGTAGGTGCCGTGACCGGGAAATGCATAGTCGGCCAGCAGGATATTGGGCACCAGGATCGGGACGCCGGCGTAGACCAGGTTCGACGGCACCGGCGACTGGGCGGTGACCCCGCCCGCCAGCACGCCGAGCGCCAGCAGGTACAGCACGCTGGAGAACACGGTCGAGCCGGTAAAGAGATGCAGCAGGGCGGAGCTGCCCCAGGTCAGGCCGGTCAGGAAGGCCATTGCCCGCATATTGGCCCACCACTTGCGCGTATGCGCCGAGCGGCTCATGGTGGCGCCGTCGCGCAGGTAGCCGAAATAGAACCAGCCCGTAGCGGTGGTCAACACCAGCATCACGCCGCACCAGCCCAGCAGCGCGGCATGGTCGGCAGCGGACCAGAAGGCGATCGCGGTCAGGACCGGCAGCACCAGCGAGGCGACGATGGCGGTGGGAGAGACGCGGTGGATGGTCGCCAGCAGCTTGGCCCGCGTGTCGGTATCGAGCGGAGGCCCTGGCGGCGGCAGGATTCGGTTGAGCAGCGCGATCAAGGGAAGGGCTGGGGYGTCGGAAGCGATCCGCCGTATCATGCCGCCTTTTGGGGCGCGGCGCCACGCCGATGGGTCGATCCGTGCACAAAAACGCCAGCTCCCGGCCCCGCTGCGGCGCGGCCGGGCGAAACTTGCCCCCCATTCGCCTTATAATGCTCGCTTTATCCGAACGCCTGACGCCGTCCTCGTGAAAGTCTTCCGTGGCCTGCCCAATGCCGAGAGCCGTGCGCCCTGCGCCCTCACCATCGGCAATTTCGACGGTGTCCACCGTGGCCACCAGTCGCTGCTCGCCCGCGCGCGCGCGGCGGCAGACGCGCGCGGCCTGCCGCTGTGCGTGATGACCTTCGAGCCGCACCCGCGCGAGTTCTTCACCCCGGACAAGGCGCCCACGCGCATCGCGCTGCTGCGCGACAAGCTCGAGAGCCTGCGCCGCAACGGGGTCGACCGCGTCGTCGTCGAGCATTTCAACGCCCATTTCGCCGCCCAGTCTCCGCAAGCGTTCGTGGAGAACGTGCTCTGGCATGGCCTGCACACGCGCTGGCTGCTGGTCGGCGACGATTTCCGCTTCGGTGCCAAGCGTGCCGGCGACTTTGCCTACCTGCAGCAGGCCGGCGGCCAGTTCGGCTTCGACGTGGAACAGATGGGTTCGGTCTCCGAAGGCGGCGTGCGCATCTCCAGCTCCGCGGTGCGCCAGGCGCTGGCCGACGGCGATCTCGAGCATGCGCGCCGCCTGCTCGGCCACGGCTACGCCATCAGCGGCCACGTGATCCATGGCCGCAAGCTGGGGCGCGACCTCGGTTTCCCCACCCTCAACCTGCGCATCTCCCACAAGCGGCCGGCGGTCAGCGGCATCTTCGTGGTGCAGGTGCACGGGCTGGGCGAGCATCCGGTACCGGGCGTGGCCAGCATCGGCGTGCGCCCGACCATCGAGGATGCCGGCCGGGTCCTGCTGGAAGTCCACCTGTTCGACTTCAGCGAGAGCATCTACGGCAAGCTGGTGCGGGTCGAATTCATGAAGAAGCTGCGCGACGAGGCCCGCTTCGACGGCCTCGAAGCGCTGACCGCGGCCATCGCCAAGGACAGCGCGGACGCCCGCGCCTTCTTCGGCCTGACCGCGCCGGGCTCGCCCGCGGGCACCACGCTGGCAGCGGGCGGGCGCGACTTCGCCACTTCCGCCACCGACCGAATTAGCTAGCGCCCCGTTCCCGCGCAGCGGGACCCGGGTCGCTACCCCTTCAAAACCGTGGCTTCCCCGCAGCCTGCCCACGCCGTACCGCGCGCCCGCACCCAGCCGAGCTAGTGCCCCGCGCGGCAACCGAATTGCCCCGAGAATCGACATGTCCAACGACAAACGCGCCAAGCCCGAAAAAAGCAAGTATCCGGTCAACCTGCTCGAGACCCCCTTCCCGATGCGCGGCGACCTGCCCAAGCGCGAGCCGCTGTGGGTCAAGCAGTGGCAGGAAAAGCAGATCTACAAGAAGATCCGGGCCGCCCGCAAAGGCGCCAAGAAGTTCATCCTGCACGACGGCCCGCCGTACGCCAATGGCGACATCCACATCGGCCACGCCGTCAACAAGATCCTCAAGGACATGATCGTCAAGGCGCGCGGCCTGTCCGGCCTCGACGCGGTCTACGTGCCGGGCTGGGACTGCCACGGCATGCCGATCGAGATCCAGATCGAAAAGCAGTTCGGCAAGGGCCTGCCGGTGCAGGAAGTCCAGTCGAAGGCGCGCGCCTACGCCACCGAACAGATCGCCCGCCAGAAGCTGGACTTCGAGCGCCTGGGCGTGCTGGGCGACTGGGAACACCCCTACCTGACCATGAACTACAGCAACGAAGCCGACGAGCTGCGCGCGCTGGGCAAGATCATGGAAAAAGGCTACGTGTTCCGCGGCCTCAAGCCGGTGAACTGGTGCTTCGACTGCGGCTCGGCGCTGGCCGAGGCCGAGGTCGAGTACAAGGACAAGACCGACCTCTCGATCGACGTGGGCTTCCCCTTCGCCGAGGCCGACAAGCTCGCGCATGCGTTCAAGCTGCCCGCGGCACAGCTGGCCGCCAAGCCCGGCTGGATCGTGATCTGGACCACCACGCCGTGGACCATCCCGTCCAACCAGGCGCTCAACGTGCACCCGGAAGTGGAGTACGCGCTGGTCGACACGCCGCGCGGCTACCTGATCCTGGCCACCGAGCGTGTCGAGGAACAGCTCAAGGTCTACGAGCTCGAAGGCAGCGTGCTGGCCACCACCACCGGCGCGGCGCTGTCGGAGATCCGCTTCCACCATCCGCTGGCCAAGATGGACGCGGGCTACGACCGCCTCTCGCCGGTCTACCTGGGCGACTACGTCACCACCGATACCGGCACCGGCATCGTGCACTCGGCGCCGGCCTACGGCGTGGAAGACTTCCAGTCGTGCAAGGCGCACGGCATGAAGGACGCCGACATCATCAGCCCGGTGATGGGCGACGGCGTCTACGCCAGCACCCTGGCGCTGTTCGGCGGCGAGAAGATCTGGGACGCCAACCCGAAGATCGTGGACACGCTCAAGGCCTCGGGCAACCTGTTCAACTCGCACAAGTACACCCACAGCTACATGCATTGCTGGCGCCACAAGACGCCGATCATCTACCGCGCCACCTCGCAGTGGTTCGCGGGCATGGACGTGGACCCGGTCGACGATGGCCCCACCCTGCGCGAGACCGCGCTGGCCGGCATCGAGGCTACCGAGTTCTTCCCCGCCTGGGGCAAGCAGCGCCTGCACAACATGATCGCCAACCGGCCCGACTGGACCCTGTCGCGCCAGCGCCAGTGGGGCGTGCCGATGGCCTTCTTCCTGCACAAGGAAACCGGCGCGCTGCACCCGCGCACGCCGGAACTGCTGGAAGAAGTGGCCAGGCGCGTGGAGCAGCACGGCATCGAAGCCTGGCAGACGCTGGACCCGAAGGAGTTGCTCGGCGACGAGGCCGCCCTCTATGAGAAGAACCGCGACACGCTCGATGTCTGGTTCGACTCCGGCACCACGCACTGGAGCGTGATCCGCAGCTCGCACCGGGAAGACCTGTACGATCCGTCGGCCGACCTGCCCGAAGGCCGCCTGGCGGACCTGTACCTGGAAGGCTCGGACCAGCACCGCGGCTGGTTCCACTCCTCGCTGCTGACCGCCTCGATGCTGTATGGCAAGCCGCCCTACAAGGCGCTGCTGACGCACGGCTTCACCGTGGACGGCGAAGGCCGCAAGATGTCGAAGTCGGTCGGCAACACGGTCTCGCCGCAGGATGTGTCGAACAAGATGGGCGCCGAGATCATCCGCCTGTGGGTGGCTTCGACCGACTACTCCGGCGAACTGTCGATCTCCGACGAGATCCTCAAGCGCGTGGTGGAGGGCTATCGCCGCATCCGCAACACGCTGCGCTTCCTGCTGGCCAACCTGGCCGACTACGACCACGCGCAGCATGCGCTGCCGGTGTCGGAATGGCTGGAGATCGACCGCTACGCGGTGGCGCTGGCCGACCGCCTGCAGCGCGAGATCCTGTCGCACTACGACGGCTACGAGTTCCACCCGGTGGTGGCCAAGCTGCAGACGTTCTGCTCGGAAGACCTCGGCGGCTTCTACCTCGACGTGCTCAAGGACCGCCTCTACACCACGGCCGCCGGCTCCAAGGAGCGCCGCGCCGCGCAGAACGCGATCTACCACATCACCCAGGCCATGCTGCACTGGATGGCGCCCTTCCTCTCGTTCACCGCCGAGGAAGCCTGGCAGATCTTCGGCCACGGCACCGAGCACCGCGACACCATCTTCACCAGCACCTACTACGAGGTGCCGGCGGTCGACCAGGCCGACGAGCTGCTGCAGAAGTGGCACGCCATCCGCGAAGTACGCGCGGAAGTCACCAAGCAACTGGAGTCGGTGCGCGTGGACGGCGAGATCGGCTCGTCGCTGCAGGCCGAGGTCACCATCCAGGCCGGCGGCCCCGTGCTGGCCGCGCTGCAAAGCCTGGCCGACGACCTGCGCTTCGTGCTGCTGACCTCCGCCGCCAAGGTGGCGCCCGCGCCGGAAGGCGGCGACCTGCTGGTCACGGTCACGCCGTCGGTGCACGCCAAGTGCGAGCGTTGCTGGCACTACCGCGCCGACGTCGGCCGCGACCCGGCCCACCCTACCCTCTGCGGCCGCTGCGACAGCAACCTGTTCGGCGCCGGTGAACACAGGAGCCACGCCTGATGGCCACCACCACCACGCGTAGCGCGCGCGGCACCAAGCGCGCCAGCAAGGGCAGCAGCACCACGCCGCTGCTGTGGCTGGCGTTCGCCCTGCTGGTGATCGTGCTCGACCAGTTCTTCAAGATCGTCATCGTCCGGACCTTCGCCTACGGCGAGTCGCGTCCCGTGACCGGCTTCTTCAACCTGGTGCTGGTCTACAACAAGGGCGCGGCGTTCAGCTTCCTGGCCGACGCCGGCGGCTGGCAGCGCTGGTTCTTCACCGGGCTCGGCGTGGTGGTGGGACTGTTCATCGTGTGGATGCTGTACCGCCACACCGGCCAGCGCCTGTTCTGCTTCGCGATCTCGCTGATCCTGGGCGGCGCCATCGGCAACGTGGTGGACCGGGTGGCCTACGGCCATGTGATCGACTTCCTCGACTTCCACATGCGCAACTACCACTGGCCCGCGTTCAACGTGGCGGACTGCGCCATCACGGTGGGCGCGGTGCTGCTGATCGTCGATGAACTGCGCCGCGTGCGCCGCCACTGAGGGCGGCCGCCGGCGGCAGGCACGCGCCCCGCTCAATAGCGGATCGCGTACCAGGCATGCTTGAGGTATTCGGCAAGCACGGCGCTGCCCTCGTAGATCACCAGCGAGTTCGTCAGGCTCGCGCCGGGATAGACGCCATGAGCGCCCCACTCGACCTCGCCCCAGGTCTGGCGGAACGATTGCAGGGCCCGGCTGGTGTGATACCAGCTGGTCACCAGCACCGCCTGGCGGGGCGCGAAGCGCTCCAGTTGCGCCCGCGTCATGCGGGCGTTTTCCATGGTGCTGCGCGAAAAGCACTCGTAGCCGATACGCCCGCGCGGCACACCGGCCATGACCAGCCGGCGCACGTTCAACAGGCAGTCTCCGGTGCCGGTGACGAACACGAAGGGCGCCACGCCGGCGTGGTACAGCTCCGCCGCGCCGATCACGCGCTCGCCCGACTCCCCGCCCAGCACCACGATCCAGTCCGCCCGCGCCGGTACGTCCTCGCGCGGCAGCCATTGCCTGGCGAAGGCCAGCAGCAGCACGGCGAGCGCCAGCGCGCAGGCCAGCAACAGCAGGATCAGGTTCTGCAGGCGCAGGGGCCGCTGCGGGCGGTGCTGGCGAAACAAGGGACGTGGCGACATGAGGACGGCGAGGAAGGTGGCTCGGCAGAGG
>NZ_JBFTND010000237.1:0-10519 GCF_056397305.1 Cupriavidus sp. 05N40 | reverse complement strand
GACTGGCTGGCGACGGAACTGGCGCGCCGCTGGCAAGCCGCGAGGCCGCCAGCGAGCACCGCCCGCCCCGCCTTGCTCGCGCCGGTCCCGCTCTCCGCACAGCGCCTCGCGGTGCGCGGATTCAATCAGTCCTGGGAAATCGCCAGGCCGCTGGCACGCCTCCTGGGTGCGCGCGCCTCGCCTACGCTGCTGGCCCGCCTGCGCGATACGCCGGCCCAGGCTTCGCTGGACCTGTCCGCGCGCCAGGCGAACTTGCAGGGCGCCTTCGGGCTGGCGCCGGGCAGCGATATCACGGGCCTGCATGTGGGGCTGGTCGACGATGTGATGACCAGCGGCGCCACCCTGGGCGAAGCGGCGCGCATATTGAAAGCCCATGGCGCGGCGCGCGTCACATTGTTCGTTGCCCTGCGCACGCCCTAGCCCGCGCTAGCGTGACATGCGCCCCTTGCCCGGGGTAAGCTGCGCAGCGTTTTATGGCTGCGGCGCCGCRAGGCCCGCCCGACACCATGTTCAATGTCGTCCTGGTCGAACCAGAAATCCCGCCGAACACCGGCAATGTGATCCGCCTGTGCGCCAATACCGGCGCGCGGCTGCATCTCGTCAAGCCGCTTGGCTTTCCGCTCGAGGATGCGCGCATGCGCCGCGCGGGCCTGGACTACCACGAGTACGCCAGCATGCGCGTGCATGAAAACTGGGACGCACTGATGGCCAGTGAGCAGCCCGATCCGGCCCGCATGTTCGCCCTCACCACGCACGGCTCGACGCCGTTCGGGCAGGTCGGCTTCCGGCCCGGCGACTGGTTCGTGTTCGGATCGGAGACGCGCGGCCTGGCGCCCGAGCGGCGCGAATGGTTTCCCGCCGCGCAGCGCATCCGCCTGCCGATGCGGCCCGACAACCGTAGCCTCAATCTCTCCAATACCGTGGCGGTCGTGGTGTTCGAAGCGTGGCGGCAAAACGGCTTCGCCGGCGGCGCCTGAGCGCTCTCCCGCCTATTCCGGCTCGACGCCGGCGATCCGGATCACCTTGTCCCAGCGCGCCTTCTCGCTCGCCATGGTCTGGCGCAGCGATTGCGGCGCCGTGCCTGCCGGCACGAAATACTGCGCGCGCATCTTGGCGCGCACGTCCTCGCTGCCGATGATGGCCACCAGTTCGCGGTAGAGCCGGTCGATCACCGGTGCCGGCGTGCCGGCCGGCGCCAGCACGGCCTGCCAGGAAATCGCCTCGAAGCCCGGATAGCCGGACTCGGCCACGGTGGGCACGTTGGGCAGCAGGCCGGTGCGCCCGCTGGTAGTGACCGCGATGATGCGCAGCTTGCCGGCGGCGACCAGCGGCATGGCGATCGCCGGCACCATGAAGCCGGCCTGCACCTGGCCACCGACCATGGCCGTGGTGATCTGCGCAAAGCCCGGGTAGGGAATATGGGCGAGGTCGATCTTCGCCATCGCCTTGAGCTGCTCCATGGCCAGGTGCGCGGCGCTGCCGTTGCCCACCGAGCCGTAGTTCAGCACACCGGGCCGCGCGCGGGCCAGCGCCACGAACTCGCCCACGTCGTGCACCGGCAGGCGCGCGTCCACCACCAGCACATTGGGCGAAGTCGCCACCAGCGATACCGGCGCGAGCTGGCGCACGGGATCGTAGCCAAGGTGGCGCGACAGCGTCGGCGCGGTGACCAGCGGCCCGTTGATGGTGAGCAGCAGGGTGTAGCCGTCGGGCGCGGCGCGCGCCACCAGGCCGGTGCCGATATTGCCGCCGGCCCCGGGGCGGTTTTCCACCACCACGGGCTGGCCGAGCGACACCGACAGCTTCTCGGTAAGCAGGCGTGCGATCAGGTCCGGCGAGGAACCGGCCGGAAACGGCACCACCATGCGGATCGGGCGTACCGGCCAGGATTGCCCGGCGGCAGGCGAAGCCAGCAATGCGCCGGGCACAGCGCTGGCGGCAAGGGCGATCAGGACGCGGCGGCGGGCCGCAATGGAGTCTGGGGGCATGGGGCGGAGCGATGGCGGCACGGCATCCGTGGCGCCGCGGGAATCATTGGTCATTGCGAAAAACGGGAAGACGCGAGGCGCGCTCACTCGTGCGCTCACTCGTCCCGGGCATCGCGTTGCAGCAGGCGCGCCACCGCATCGGCGACAGGCAGGCCTTCGAACAGCACGGCGCAGACCGCGCGCGTGATCGGCATCTCGACACCCTGTGCCGCGGCCAGCGCCGCCACCGCCTGGGCGCAGCGCACGCCTTCGGCCACATGGCCCAGGTCGGCCAGGATCTGTGCGAGCGTCTTGCCTTCGGCCAGCTGCTGGCCGACCTTGCGGTTGCGCGAGAGGTCGCCGGTAGCGGTCAGGATCAGATCGCCCATGCCGGCCAGGCCCATGAAGGTCTCGACCCGTCCGCCCAGCGCCATCCCGAGGCGCGTCATCTCGGCCAGGCCGCGCGTCACCAGCGCGGCGCGCGCGTTCAGGCCCAGCCCGAGCCCGTCGCTGGCGCCGGTGGCGATCGCCAGCACGTTCTTCACCGCCCCACCCACCTCGGCGCCGACCAGGTCATCGCTGCCGTAGATGCGCATCGCATGATGATGAAAGCCCTGCTGCGCCAGCTCGGACAGCACCGGCGACGTGCCCGCGACAGTCAGCGCGCATGGCAGTCCGAGCGCCACCTCCCGGGCAAAGCTCGGTCCGGTCAGCACGCCGTACAAGGTTTCGTCGAGGCGGCCGGCGGCATCCAGCTCCTCCCGCACCATCTGATGCGGGAGGGCGTTGGTGCCGGCTTCGAAGCCCTTGCACAGCCACAGCATGCGCAGGCCGCCGTTGCTGCGCGTGGCCAGCCGGCGTGTCATCTCGCGCAAGCCGGAGACCGGCGTGGCCACGATCACGAGGCCATCGGGATCGGCATCGACGTGCGCCGCGGCCCGCTCGAAATCGGCCTCGAAGGCGAGCTTTTCCGAAAGCGCCACGCCAGGCAGGTAGGTGGCGTTGACACCGGCGGCGCCGATCGCCGCCAGCTCGGCGGCATCGCGCCCCCACAGCACCACCTCGTGGGCCGCGGCGGCATGGCTGGCCAGCGCGGTGCCCCAGGCGCCGGCTCCGAAGACAGTGATTTTCATGACGGTTTGCCTCGCTCGTTTGGTGGCCTGGACGCTCGGCCGCCGGCCGCTTGCGTCGCACATGGGCGGGCCGGAATGACAAAACGGGGCACGTGGCCCCGTCTTTACTGCATACCGCGCCAGGATCCGTGGATCAGTGGCGGGCCTGGCTGCCGTCGGGCATCACGATGCCGCTGTTGCCGCCCTGGGCGGCTTCGGCTTCCTGCATCGCAGCCTGCAGGCGTTGCTCGTACAGTGCCTGGAAATTGATTTCCGACAGGTGGATGGCCTGGAAACCGGCGCGCGTGATCACGTCGGCGATATTGCCGCGCAGATACGGGTAGAGGATGGTCGGGCACGCAATGCCCAGCAGCGGGTCGAGCTGCTCCACCGGCACGTTGCGGATATCGAAGATGCCGGCCTGGTGCGCTTCGACCAGGAAGGCGACCTTGTCCTGCACCTTGGTGGTCACGGTACCCGTCACCACCACTTCGAAGATGCCTTCCTGCAGTTGCGAGGCGCCCACGTTCACCTGCACTTCCACGGCCGGGGCTTCCGTCTCGAGGAAGATGCCGGGCGAATTCGGCTGTTCGAGCGACATGTCCTTCAGGTACACACGCTGGATATTGAAGAACGGCTGGTCTTCCTGCTGATTGTTTTGCTCGTCGCTCATGAAAGGCTTCCGGGAATGGGCATTGGACGCCAGATACCCAGGCCGCAAGCGCTGCGGGCGGCAATGGCCCAGGCTGGCGACCCGGGCAGGCACCCGGTTGGAAAACGCATATGGTACATGACGCGGGTGGCGAATTCACCCGCGTCGCGGCTAGGAATTTGCCTCAGGCCGCCAGCAGCGGCGTCAATCCGCCCTGGCGGTCGAGTGCGGAGAGATCGTCGAAACCGCCCACGTGGGTTTCGTCGATATAGATCTGCGGCACCGTGCGGCGCCCTGTGCGGCTCATCATTTCTTCGCGCCGTCCGGGCTCGCGGTCGATCAGGATCTTCTCGATCGCATCCACGCCCTTGGCCTTCAGAAGGCGCTCGGCCATCTGGCAATACGGACAAACTACCGTGCTGTACATCACAACGCGGGCCATGCGGTTCTCCTTTGAAACTTGGCTTTGGCTTGGCTCGGGGCGGCCGGCAGGTGGCCGGTCAGGTACGCTGCCGCGCCCTTTGCTGCGCCCGGCGCGCGTTTTACTTGACCACCGGCAAGCCGGCTTGCTGCCACGCGGCCAGGCCGCCTTCGAGCGAATAGATCTCACTGTAACCGGCTTCCTTCAGGACTGCTTGCCCCTTGCCCGAACGCTGGCCAGTCTGGCACACGACGATGATGGGGACGGACTTGTCCTTTGCAAGGCCGGCGGCGCGGTTGGCCAGGTCGGCAAGTGGCGCACTCTTGGCCTGCGGCAGGTGCCCCTTGGCATATTCGGTGGCTTCCCGGATATCCACGACCACCGCATTGCGCTTGTTGATCATCTGCGTGGCGCTGGCCGGATTGACGGATTTGCCGGAGGTGCCGCGCGAGATGGCGGGCCAGGCCAGCAGGCCGCCCGACACCACGGCAATGGCGATCAAGGCAAGGTTGTTGTAGTCGGCGAAGAAATTCACGTTGGCATTCCGGTGGGTTGAGTCGGCGGCATTATAAAATAGACGGTTTAGCGCCCGCGACCGCCATTGTCTCCTACTTGACACATGAAGGCGCAAGTGGCACGGCGCGCACAGGTTTCTCACGCTTTGGAAGCAGCATGTACAAACTCGTTCTCATTCGCCACGGCGAATCCACCTGGAATCTCGAAAACCGCTTCACCGGCTGGGTCGACGTCGACCTGACCGACACCGGCGTGGCCCAGGCCAAGCTGGGCGGCAAGCTGCTGCGCGAGGCGGGCTTCGCCTTCGACGTAGCCTATACCTCGGTCCTCAAGCGCGCCATCCGCACGCTGTGGCACGTGCAGGACGAAATGGACCAGATGTGGATCCCGGTGCGGAACGAATGGCGCCTGAACGAGCGGCACTATGGCGCGCTGTCCGGCCTCAACAAGGCGGAAACCGCGGCCAAGTTCGGCGACGAGCAGGTTCTGGTATGGCGCCGCAGCTACGACACCCCGCCGCCGGCGCTGGAACAGGACGATCCGCGCGTCGCGTACSACGACCCGCGCTACGCCAGCGTGCCGCGCAACGAGATCCCGCTCACCGAATGCCTCAAGGATACGGTGGCCCGCGTGCTGCCGCTATGGAACGAATCCATCGCACCCGACATCAAATCGGGGAAGCGCGTGGTGATAGCCGCCCATGGCAACAGCATTCGCGCGCTGGTGAAGTACCTGGACCAGATCTCGGATGACGACATCGTTGGCATCAATATCCCCAATGGCACCCCGCTCGTGTACGAGCTGGACGCCGAGCTGCGCCCGCTGCGTCATTACTACCTGGGCGACCAGGAAGCGCTCGCCGCCTCGCTGGCCGCCGTGGCCAACCAGGGCAAGGCACGCTGAGGCAAGGGCCGGGCGCGCGCCTCCGCGTGCCGCCCGGCCGTTGCCGGCAGCGGAACAGACCTTTTTTTCCGCTCCCTCTTATACTGTCGGACAAAACCGGCCGGTGTGACGCACCAGGCCGGCTCCGACATAGCATAATCCTCACACGTTCAGGCAGCCCTCATGCGTAAGACGCTCAAGAACATCAGTCTTGTTTCTGCCGGACTCGTTGCCGGCGTGCTGGCCACGCTGCAGCTCTCGGCCACGGCGCAGAATTCGTCCGGGCCGCTGCCGCTGGAGCAGTTGCGCCTGATGGCGGACATCTTCGGCCAGATCAAGCGCGAGTACGTAGAGCCGGTCGACGACAAGAAGCTGCTGACCGAAGCCATCAAGGGCATGGTCGCCAGCCTCGACCCGCATTCGGCCTACCTGGACGAGAAGGATTTCAAGGAACTGCAGGAAGGCACGCGCGGCCGCTTCGCCGGCCTCGGCATCGAGATCTCGCAGGAAGAAGGGCTGGTCAAGGTGATCAACCCGATCGAGGACACCCCCGCCTTCCGCGCCGGCATCCAGCCCGGCGACCTGATCACCCGCATCGACGACAAGCCCGTGCGCGGCCTGCCGCTGGAACAGGCGGTCAAGCGCATGCGCGGCGAGCCGGGCACCAAGGTCACGCTGACCATCTACCGCAAGAGCGASGAACGCACSTTCCCGGTCTCGATCACGCGYGCSGAGATCCGCGTGCAGTCGGTCAAGRCCAAGCTGATCGACAACGACCGCCTCGCCTGGGTGCGCCTGACCAGCTTCCAGGAACGGACCGTGGCCGACCTGGGCAAGAAGCTCGATGATCTGGCCAAGAAGAATCCCAACCTCAAGGGCGTGATCCTCGACCTGCGCAACAACGGCGGCGGCGTGCTGCAGGGCGCCGTGGGCGTGGCCGCGGCCTTCCTGCCCGACGACGTGACCGTAGTCTCGACCAACGGCCAGGTGCCGGACGCCAAGCGCGTCTACAAGACGACCTTCAACAACTACCGGCTGTCGTCGATCGAGGATGACCCGCTCAAGAGCCTGCCGGCGCTGTACAAGAAGATCCCCATGGTGGTGCTGACCAACGCCTACTCGGCCTCGGCGTCGGAGATCGTGGCCGGYGCGCTGCAGGATCACAAGCGCGCGCTGATCATGGGCAAGACCACCTTCGGCAAGGGCTCGGTGCAGACCGTGCGCCCGCTGACCAACGAGACCGGCATCAAGCTGACCATCGCTTACTACTACACGCCGACCGGCAAGTCGATCCAGGCCAAGGGCATCCGCCCGGACATCCCGGTCGACCAGAATCCCGAGGGCGATCCCGACGACGCGCTGATCACGCGCGAGATCGACACCGAGCGCCACCTGCACAACAAGCAGGAATCGGAAGAGCCGGAGATGAACGAGCGCGAGCAGCGACGCGTGGAAGAGCTGCGCCGGCTCGAGGAAGAGAACGCCAAGAAGACACCGGAAGAGCGCGAGAAGGAACGCAAGAAGAAGCCCATCGAGTTCGGCTCGGCGGATGACTTCATGCTGCAACAGGCCATCGCGCAGCTCGAAGGCCAGCCGGTCAAGCGCTCCAAGTCCAAGCTCGAAGCCGTCGCGACCTCGGACAAGCCGGCCAAGCCCGCCAAGAGCGCAAGCCCGGCCAAGCCCGCCGCCCCGGCCGGCAAGACCCCGGCAAGCGCACCACCGGCAAGCGCCCCGATGGGAACGCCGCTGGGCACGCCGACCGGCAAGGCTCCCTGAACTCCTCTCGAATAAAGGCGGCCCTGCGGGGCCGCTTTTGCATGGCACCGCATGAACGACGATCAACTGCTGCGCTACTCGCGGCATATCCTGCTCGACGAACTCGGCATTGAAGGTCAAGGCCGCCTGCTGGCCGGCCGTGCGCTGGTGATCGGCGCCGGCGGGCTGGGCGCGGCCGCACTGCCCTACCTCGCATCGGCCGGGGTCGGCACCATCACGGTGGTCGACGACGACGTGGTAGACCTCACCAACCTGCAGCGCCAGGTGATCCACACCACCGCCAACGTCGGCCGGCCCAAGGTGGAGTCCGCGCGCGAAGGCATGCTGCGCATCAACCCGGACCTCGACGTACGGCTGGTTGCCGCGCGCGTGGGCCCCGATCAGCTGGCGCAACTGGTCGCCGATGCCGACGTGGTACTCGACTGCTGCGACAATTTCGCCACGCGCCAGGCGGTCAATCGCGCCTGCGTGCAGCACCGCGTGCCGCTGGTTTCGGGGGCGGCGCTGCGCTTCGACGGGCAGGTCAGCGTGTTCGACCACCGCCAGCCGGACGCACCGTGCTACGCCTGCCTGTTTCCCCCGTCGCAGCCCGCGCAGGAAGTCGCCTGCGCCACCATGGGCGTATTCGCGCCGCTGGTGGGCATGGTCGGCACCGTGCAGGCGGCCGAAGCGCTCAAGCTCCTGATGGGGGTTGGCACCAGCCTCGCCGGGCGCCTGCTGATGGTCGATGCGCTCGGCATGGAATGGACTACCATGCGGCTCGGCCGCGCGCCGGACTGCGAGGTCTGCGGTGGCGGCCATGATGGCCACCCAGGCGCCTGATGCCGATCCCGATGCCTCCCGTCAAGGGCCGACGCAACAGGCTTGCGCCACCGTTTCAGGCGCGCGTGTGTTCGCGCAGGTAGGCCAGCACGGCCGGGCGCGCGCCGCGGAACACGATCCTGGCCTCGCGCTGCTCGCGCTGGTAGGCATACATCGGGTCGTAGTACTGGCTTAGCAGCACGGCGATCCAGGCCCGGTGCATGTCGGTTTCTCCGCTGCCCTCCTGGCGCGCCAGTGCCTGATCCAGCAATGCCGACAGCCTCGCGTAGCGTACCCCGCCAAGGCGCCCGGCAATCGCTGCCATGGCCTCGCGCAGGCGCGCGGCGTAGGCCGCGAACCCGGCCTGCCCGCCAAATGCCGCCATGAACTCGCCGGACAGGCCGAGCACATAGTCGTCGAGCACCCGGCTCACGCGCGCCTCGAATGGCTCCTCCAGCCAGACCAACGGGGCCGCCTGCATGGCGAGATAGAAAGGCAGCGGCAAGGTGCGCCTGCCGATATAACGCCCTTCGTCTTCCACCACCAGGGCCGGGTGCCCGGCCGCACGGCGGCGCAACAGATCGATCGCCATGCCATTCTCGAAATCGATCTGCGTGGGCTGCGCCACGGCCCGCCGGCCGAAGCTCGATCCACGATGCCGGGCATGCCCTTCCAGATCGATGGCGGCGCCCTCCCCGGCGACCAGATCCGCGATCAGTTCGGTCTTGCCGCTGCCGGCGAGGCCGCCAAGCATCAGCAGGCCGCAGTTCGCCGCGGCCGCATCGAGGGTCTCGATCAGGAAGGTGCGCATCGCCTTGAAGCCGCCGGCCACGCGCGGACAGGCAATGCCGGCATCGTCGTTCAGCCACTGCTGCACGATCTGCGAGCGCAATCCGCCGCGAAAGCAGTACAGGTAGCCATCCGGGTGGGCGCGGGCAAAACCCGCCCAGGCGGCGACGCGCGCGGCGCGGATCTCGCCCGACACCAGGCGGTGCCCCAGCGCAAGCGCGGCGGCCTGCCCTTGCTCCCTGAAGCACAGGCCCACCTGATGCCGCTCGGCGTCATCCATCAGCGGCAGGTTGACGGCATCGGGAAAGGCGCCTCGCGCGAATTCGGCCGGCGCGCGGACATCCAGCAACGGCGCGCCGGAGAGAAAGAGCCGCCTGAGATCAGCCGTATCTGCGCGCATCGCGAACCAGAGCCTTCAAGTGAAAGAGAGAGACGGCGTGCGGGGGAGGATTTGTCGTTCGATTTGTCGTTCGATTCGATTGTACGCACGCGCAAGGCACAGGCATGCAAGGTACCGGCGACCGCGTGCGAAAACCGCCTCGAATGGGAATCTAAATCCGAATGATAAGGGTTACTACCAGAATGCAGGCAAGAGCGGCAGCACCGGACGGCACCGCGCGTGTGCGGCCACCAGGTTCTTGCGAACGTGCGGCCGACTGCTGGGCGGCTTACTGCTCGCCCGGCTCCATCTGCGACTGCAGATAGTTGGGCAGGCCAACCTTGTCGATCAGGTCGAGCTGCGTTTCCAGGTACTCGATATGCTCTTCGGTGTCGGTCAGGATATCGACCAGGATGTCGCGGCTGACATAGTCGCCCACCGATTCGCAATATGCGACGCCTTCCTTGACCGTGGTGTGCGCGGCTTGCTCCAGCTTCAGGTCGCACTTGAGCATTTCCGGGGTGTCTTCACCCAGCAGCAGCTTGTGCAGGTCTTGCAGGTTGGGCAGTCCGTCGAGCATCAGGATGCGGTCGATCAGGCGATCCGCGTGCTTCATCTCGCCGATGGATTCCTTGTATTCCACGTCGCCGAGCTTCTTCAAGCCCCAGTGGCGATACATGCGGGCATGCAGGAAATACTGGTTGATCGCGGTCAGCTCGTTCTTCAGCTGCGCGTTCAGGTGTTGGATGACCTTCTTGTCACCTTTCATTGGAGGCTCCTGTTGCATCGGGCCCCCGCAAAAACGCGAAGCGGCGCAAGGTGCGCCGCGTGCAGTCTGGAAATGGGAAAACGCGCCGCAATCTAAAAATTGCGGGCGAGTTCAGGCAACCAGCTCAGTTTGCTGGTCGTTCGCGACTGCCGGGTCCCGAGTGTCCATTATGGCACGCGGACCAGAGGACGAACAGGAGGAAATGTCCACCACATGGATGGTGGCGACCGTTACGTTGCGCACCGCCGCCACGCCTTCGCACAGGACCTGGTGGGCGCATTCGCGGCAGCGGCCGCAGCAGGTGCCAACACCCAGCGTTTCAGCCAGCTCTTCCAGCGTTTGCACGCCAAGATGGGCGGCTCCATGGATTTCTCGGTCGGTAACCTGATTGCAGATGCAAACGTACACAAATGCCTCCTTGGGGCAGGGGTGACACCGGCATGTCACCCTCGATG
>NZ_JBFTND010000236.1:0-15767 GCF_056397305.1 Cupriavidus sp. 05N40 | reverse complement strand
GGCTTTCCGGAACGTGGTCACGCCGCACATCAGCGACAACCTGCAGCGGTTGTCCGGCGTAACAGGCCTGAAGCGATACAACCGCAGCCGCAAGCTTGTCGGTACGGCCATCACGGTAAAGGCTCGACCGGGTGACAATCTCCTGATTTACAAGGCCTTGATGGAGTTGCAACCCGGCCACGTTCTGGTTGTCGACGGCGGCGGTGATTGTACGAACGCCCTTGTGGGCGAGCTCATCATGCAATACGCGGCGGCGCGGGGCTGCGCCGGCTTTGTCCTGGACGGCGCCATCCGCGACACGGCCGCGTTCCATGACGCAGATTTCCCGTGTTACGCGAGGGGTGTCAGCCATCGAGGGCCCTACAAGATGGGACCGGGGTCCATGAACGCGCCAGTGACGATTGGGGGCCAGATTGTCTCTCCAGGCGACGTCGTTGTTGGAGATGAGGATGGCGTAGTCTCATTCCCGGTGTCTCAGGCAAGCGCTCTGCTGGATGCAGTCGCCCTCACCGCGAAGAACGAGCGGAAAATCATGGCAGAAATCGCGGGCGGCGTGAGGGAGCAGGAGTGGCTTCGCAAGGTGCTTGAGCCTCACGGCCTGTACTGATTTAGCGGTGAAGAAAGGGAGCTGTTCAGTTCGCCTCCCGAGCTCTCGACAATCAGGGCGCTTCCATGGCACCTGGAGACCGTCGCCTCATTGTCCAGTGCTTTCAGTATCCCTAGGTTGCCTGTTCGTCGGCCCCCAAATGCTTCGCAATGGGGGCCTCTTGCCACCGTACCAGAGGGGCGCCGGGCAGGTGCGGGGGCACTTAATCTGGCGACTTGCTTAGATGCTCGACCAGGAGTGCGGCCGAGCCGGAAGGCGCGCGGGCAGCGCTCGTGGCGATCAGAAGGCGTCTTTCTGCCCAGGCATCCTCGAGCCAAATGGCTTTCAAGCCCATAGGCTCCAGCTTCCGGAAGCAAACTCCGAGCGGCAGTACACCAATGCCCAGATTCGAGGCAATCATTTCCGACATCGCGTCGAAGCTGCGCACCTGGACTCGCAGCCGCAAAGGGAAGCCGATGTCGTGGGCGGCGCTGGAAATTGTGTTCAGCAATGAGCTTCCGCGATTCAGGCCGACAAAGTCATACGACAGGCAACTCCGGAAGTCGACTTTGTCGACTGCTGCCAGGGGGTGGGTCTTGGAGCAAAGGACGACCAGACGGTCCGTCCGATACGGAAGCACGTTCAGCCCGTGTGTCGGCGCGCCCTCGACGAATATTCCCACGTCGGCCAATCCTTCTACCAAGGCGCGAACGATGTCTCCACTAAGCTGCTCTTCCACCTCGACGCGGGTGTCCGGGTAGAGATGGAGAAAGCTTTCCAACGCGGAAGGCAGAAATTCGACCAAGGCAGACATGTTTGCCCATAGCCGGACGTGTCCCCGCGACCCGCTCGAATATTCGCTTAGCTCATTGCTAAACAGCTCGAACCCTTGGAACAGTCGCATCGCATGCTGGAGAGCGACATGTCCGGCCGGCGTCAGGCGTATCCCGTGCACCGTTCTCTCCATGAGAACGGCCTTGGACGCCGCTTCGAAATCGGAAATGCGGCGGCTCGCAGCCGAGAGCGCCAAATTGCACCGCTCAGCCCCCTTCGTGATGCTGCCGGTCTGAGCTACGGCGCAGAAGAGACGCAATGTGACGAAATCGACGCGGGCGGGGTTGATGAAGTCCTGTGACATGGACACATCCTAGCAAGAAAGCGCACATGCATCCTTCGCAAAACGCGAAGGATGCATGTGAAATTAGGAATTCCGCCCAATCGCCCAGCGCGCATACATTCGCTTCATTCGCGGAATTGCAAGAAGGAGACTCCCGTGATTCACCATTTGGACCATCTCGTACTGACCACGAGCAACGAGCAGGCATGCGTAGACTTCTACGTTGGCCTGCTGGGAATGACACTCGAGACATTCGGAGAAGGCCGCAAAGCCTTCAAGTTCGGCGAGCAGAAAATCAATCTGCATGTGAGGGGCAAGGAATTCGAGCCGAAGGCCCATCTTCCCGTGCCTGGCGCGCTGGACCTCTGCTTTATCGCGGCGATTGCGCTGGATGAAGTCATCGCGCAACTGAATGCCCGCGGCGCTCACATCATCGAAGGGCCAGTGGCCCGCACCGGGGCCAACTACCGCATTCGCTCGATCTACCTGCGCGACCCCGACCTCAATTTGATTGAAATCTCCGAGAGGGCCGACGCATGACTGGCGCAAAGTCCGACCGCACTATCGTTGGCTTCGTTGGCCTTGGCCAGATGGGCAAGCCAATGGCGCTGAACCTTATTCATGCCGACACGGACCTGCTGGTCGCGTCGAAGCTGCAAGACGCCTATCCGGAATTGCGGGCGGCGGGAGCTACGACGACTGAAGACCTCGCCGGATTGACCGACGCGCATATCGTGTTCCTGAGCCTRCCAGGCACGGCATCAGTACTCGATGTGCTGTTCGGCGAGGGCGGTTTGGCATCGCTGCTTCGCCCGGGGTCTATCGTCGTCGATACCAGCACCATGGAGCACGGTGCCACGATGGACATCCATGCTCGTCTTTCGGCTGCCGGCATCGCGTTCCTGGATGCGCCGGTGTCGGGTATGCAATCGCGCGCGGAAGCAGGAACGCTGACTGTCATGTGCGGCGGCGCCGAAGAGACATTCGAAACGGTCAGGCCGTGGCTCGAACGTATGGGCAACAACATTCTGTACATGGGTGACGCAGGCAGCGGACAGCTGACGAAACTCGTCAATCAGTTGCTGTTTGATATCAACTGTGCCGCGCTCGCAGAGATCCTGCCCATGTCGCGAAAGATGGGACTTGACCCGGAGAAGATTGCATCAGTCATCAACAGCGGCACGGGGCGCAGCTACGCCTCGGAATTCTTCCTGCCGCGCATCCTGGCACGCCACTTCAGCGACGGCTATCCGCTCAAGGCCGCCTACAAGGACCTGGTTAGCGCCGCCGAGCTTGGTGCGCGCCACTGCATCCCCATGCCGGTCCTTGCTGCCGCGACCGCGACCTATCAAATAAGCCTTCTGGCCGGCCACGGTACCAGCGACAAGGGCGCAATGACCCGATTCTTTGAAGACATGCTGGCCGTGCAGTTCGGCGCCGCAGCACCCCACATGGAGAACCAACATGGCTGAACCGCTTGGCCTCGACAATGGACTGACGAACTACGGTGACCGTGACTTCGCGCGTTACCTGCGCCGCTCGATGGCGCACTCGATGGGCATTTCTGGAGAGCTGCTCTCGCGACCCGTAATCGGCATCGCAGCTTCCCCTAGCGATTTCAACAACTGCCACCGCTACATGCCGCAACTGGTGGAAGCGGTTTCGCGTGGGGTGCTGGCCGCGGGCGGCCTTCCGCGCATGTTCCCCACTGTTTCTCTGGGCGAAGTGTTCCTTAACCCGACGAGCATGGTCTACCGCAACCTGATGTCGATGGACGTCGAGGAAATGGTACGGGCGCAGCCGATGGACGCTGTCGTGCTGATTGGCGGTTGCGACAAAACTGTACCCGCCCAGCTGATGGGCGCTGCATCTGCAAATCGTCCCGCAATTCAACTGGTCACCGGGCCGATGTCCACGGGCCGACACAAGGGTGAGCGACTGGGCGCGTGCACCGATTGCCGCCGCTTCTGGGGCAAGTTCCGCGCCGGAGAAATTGACCAGGGCGAAATCCAGATGGTGGAAACGCGACTGGCCACCACGGCGGGCACCTGCGCTGTGATGGGCACCGCCAGCACGATGGCCTGCATTGCAGAAGCCCTGGGCATGTCATTGCCCGGTACGGCGGCGATTCCTGCTGTCGACTCGCAGCGACTGGTAGCCGCGGAAGAGAGCGGCAGAGCGGCGGTGCGACTGGCGCACTCTCCCATTCTGCCTTCCCAGATCATGACCGGGCAGTCGGTCGAGAACGCATTCCGGGTGCTGATGGCGCTGGGCGGTTCGACCAACGCAATCATTCACCTGACCGCCGTTGCGGGGCGACTCGGCATCCGCATCAGCCCGCAACGCCTGAACGAGATTTCGGATGAGACACCAGTGCTGGTGGACCTTAAGCCCGTGGGTGAGGGCTATATGGAGGACTTCCACGCGGCCGGTGGTATGGGGGCGGTGCTCCGGGAGCTGCGCCCCTTGCTGAACCTGGACTGCCTCACGATTGACGGCAGCACACTTCGCGAGCGCCTCGATGAACCCGCCGGATGGATTGACCGAAAGGTCATTCGGTCGTTCGACCAGCCGGTAAGCAATGTCGGCGGGCTGATTGCGTTACATGGCAGCCTTGCACCCGATGGTRCAATCTTCAAGCGGGCCGCCGCCACGCCCTCCCTGTTCGAGACCGAAGGACGCGCAGTTGTCTTCGAAAGTCTGGAAGACTTGGCGGACCGAATCGATTCGCCCGACCTCGATGTCAACGCCAACGACATCCTCGTGCTGAAGAACGCCGGCCCACTGGCCGCGGGGATGCCGGAAGCCGGCTACCTTCCCATTCCCTCGAAGCTCGCGAAGGCTGGCGTGAAGGACATGGTGCGTATCTCGGATGCACGTATGAGCGGAACCGCCTACGGAACCATCGTGCTGCACGTATCGCCTGAGGCAGCGGCAGGAGGCCCGCTGGAAGCGGTACGCAACGGCGACCGGATTCGCTTGTCGGTGTCTCAAAAGAGCATCGACCTGCTGGTCGAGCCGGAAGAAATCGCACGCCGTCTTGCCGAGCGCAAGCCACTGCCTCGGAAGCGCGGCGGATATCAGGAGCTCTATCAGCGTACCGTCATGCAAGCCCCCGAAGGCTGCGACCTGGACTTCCTCGCCCAGTCCCGTATCTGACGCATTTCGTTTCCACCTCACTGGATTGGACCATGAATTTCTATCCTCAGTTGCTCGCGCGTGCCGAGCAAGGCAAGCCCGTGCGCGTTGGCCTCATTGGCGCAGGCAAGTTTGGCTCGATGTACCTGGCGCAGGTGCCTCGCACACCTGGCGTGCACATGGTTGGCATTGCTGACCTTGTGCCGGCAAACGCCCACGCCAGCCTTGAACGCGTGGGCTGGGAGCCCGGTCGCGCCAAGGCGGCATCGCTCGACGACGCGGTTCGCACAGGCTCGACGCATGTCGGAGACGATTGGGAGGCGCTTGTCGCGCACCCCGGTGTCGACATCATCATTGAATGTACGGGTAACCCGATTGCTGCCGTCTGGGACCACTGGGGCGTGACGGCCGAGCAGGCTCGCGTCGGCGGCATGAACCCGAAGATGTTCAATGCCTTCCTCGATGGTTCCAAGCCGGCTATCGAAAGCACTGCCATTGCAAATGCCACCGGTCTTCAGGTGCAGGCCGAAGGTATCACCTTCGCGCCGGCGTCCGTCGAGAAGATTCCCACCGTCATGCGTCTCAAGTCCGACGGCGGCGTGTTGTCGGCCAAGGGTGTGGTCGATGTGGTGTCGTCGCTGAACCCCGACGGTACCTCTGTGGGCTACGACATCCGCAAGGGTGTGTGGGTCTGCGTTGAGGCACCGACTGAGTACATTCGCCGCTGCTTCAAGGAGTACCAGGTCTTCACTGACCCCGACGGGCAGTGCATGGTGCAGTACAAGAAATGGCACCTCATCGGCCTGGAACTGGGCATCTCCGTGGCAAGCGTCGGGCTCCGCGGCGAACCGACTGGCGTGGCACAGCACTTCAATGCGGACGTCGTCGCAACCGCAAAGCGGGACTTGAAGGCAGGGGAAATGCTTGATGGCGAAGGCGGCTACACGGTGTTTGGCAAGCTCTTCCCAGCGAAGGAGTCGCTCCGTGTTGGCAGTCTGCCTCTGGGTCTCGCCCATAACCTGAAGCTGCGTCGCGATGTCTCCAAGGACCAGTCCCTCACTTGGGAGGACGTGGTCATCGACGCAGAGCAACCGGCCTACCGTGTTCGTAAAGAGATGGAAGCACTGTTCCGGAAGTAACGGAAAACCGGTGACAAGGCCGGGATGGCAAGGCCTTCCCGGCATATATATCAAGGAGACAGAAAAATGAAATGGAGCGTTAAAGCCGCTGTGACGGCGCTCGTACTTGTGTCCGCATGGCCGGTGCTGGCAGCAGACGCCTATCCCAGCAAGCCTGTCACGATGGTTGTCCCGAGCGCACCCGCCGGGTCGACCGATATAGTCGCGCGGCTCATCGGCGAGCAGCTGACCAAGGACCTGGGGCAGCCTATCGTGATTGAAAACCGGCCTGGTGCCAGTGGAAACATTGGCACAGAAGCTGTCGCACGAGCCAAGCCGGATGGCTACACGCTCCTGATGCAATATTCTGGCTATCACGTGGGCAATCCGGCGCTGTTTCCCCAAGCGCGCTGGAAACCCAAGGACTTCGTATCTGTGGCCCTGGTGATGCGTGCCCCGCATGTCGTCGCTGTCAGCGGCAAGATTCCGGCTCAGAACTTGCGCGACCTGATTGCCTTTGGCAAGAAGAACAATCGAGGCTTGTTCTTTGCGTCATCGGGCAACGGCTCCATCCAGCATATCGCGGGCGTCATGTTCGGCAATCAAGCGCAGGTCCCGGTAACCCACGTCCCGTACAAGGGTGCCGGCCCGGTGGTGAGCGACCTCATTGGCGGCCAGGTCGACATGTTCGTGACGACACCGCCGTCGGTAATCGGTCAGGTCAAGGCCGGGAAAATCAAGGCACTGGCTTACACGGGGCCCAAGCGCCATCCTTCGATGCCTGATGTCCCGACAACTGCCGAAGCGGGCCTGCCAAGCTACAACGTGGAGTCCTGGTTTGCGGTATTCGCGCCGGCGGGCACTCCGCCCGACATCGTCAAGAAGCTCTCCGCATCGATCCAGAAGATCGCGGAAAGCCCGGAGTACAAAAAGAAGATCGAGGAGCAGGGTGGCTTTGCTGCCTACATGGATCCTCCGACCCTGGATAAATTCGTGACCCAGGAACTCGCCACTTGGGCGAAGGTGATCAAGGACGGAAATATCACCGCCGAATAATACCGTGATACCTATCCGCCCTCTGTGCAATGCAGAGTTGGCTGATGGGTATTGTCCGACGAGGTTCAACGAGCGGAAAGCACTCTGCTGCGTGACCGGTTGTGGCAGCGGTCAGATCAACACGGCGAAATCTCTTTGGGACGGCGTTCCCTTCGACGGACTAGTCTTCGCGTGCCCCGCGTGCTGTCTCGCTCGCGCCTCATCTCCACGCGGCATTCGTGCCCAGGCTGAACTGCGGGATAGCATCTGTGCGGCGTCTACGGGATGAGCTCCAGTCAAGGAGTCGTGGCCGGCGTTCGCCCGAGCCGTATGGCCCATTCAGAAAATCCGGATTCTCCCCGTGCCTGTTCTCCGGCAACCTTGCCACTACCGAGGAAATAGGCAGGCCTGTAGCCTGCCAAGACGATATTGGAGACTGACATGATTTGCAGAACCGGAGTAAAGCGCCTTTGCCTTGGCGCCAAGTGGCTGGTCATGGGGGTAGTGGGGTTCGGGATTTCCTCGGGAGTGATGGCCGAAAATGCGTTCCCGTCAAAACCCATCACCCTCGTCGTGCCGTTTTCGGCCGGTGGTCCGACGGATGTGGTTTCCAGGGCGCTTGGTCAGGCCATGTCCAAGGACCTGGGGCAAAGCGTCATCGTGGAGAACCGCCTGGGCGCCGGCGGAACGGTGGCGGCTGCATATGTCGCTCGAGCACAGCCGGACGGCTACACCATCCTGATTCACCACAATGGGATGGCGACCGCGCCGGCGTTGTATAAGAAGCTTTCGTACGACCCGCTAAGGGACTTTGCGTACATCGGGCAAGTTGCCGATGTGCCAATGACGCTTCTCGGGCGTAAGGACCTTCCGCCCACAACGGCTGCTGACCTGGTCAAGTTCGTGACCCAGAACAAGGACAAGGTCTCTCTGGCCAACGCCGGTCTGGGTGCAGTCTCGCAACTGTGTGGGCTCCTGTTCGAGGAGGCCGTGAATGCGAAGATGAACTCGATTCCTTATCAGGGTACGGGGCCGGCACTTACTGCATTGCTGGGCGGTCAGGTCGACCTGCTGTGTGACCAGACGACCTCGACGCTGTCGCACATCAACGCCAACCGGCTCAAAGTTTATGGGGTCACCACGGCGAAGCGAATCAAGGCGCTTCCCAATACGCCGACCCTGCAAGAGGGTGGTCTCAAGGGTTTCGAGATGAAAGTGTGGCACGGGCTGTACGCTCCCAAGGGTACCCCGCCGGCAGTGACAGCACGTATCACGAAGGCTCTGCAGAAGGCGCTGCAGGACCCGATGGTCTCCAAACGACTCGATGAGCTTGGTGCCGAGATTGTTCCGGTAGACAAGCAAACTCCGGAGGGGCTGAAGACTTGGCTTAAGGCGGAAAGCGACAAGTGGCAACCGTTGTTGAAGACGATGAAGGTAGAGGCGGACTAAGACGCTCGCTTGCGTGGATGGCCCAGTACCACGGCCATGCGCGTCGGAGCTAGTGAAACCCGTGACGACGAAAACGCCGGCATTGCGAATGCAAGCCGGCGTTTTCGCGTTTTTGCCCCGCGCCAAGCGCGCATTCAGAACATCCTAGGACGACCCAGGGTTACGTCGGCCCGGCGCGTCGCCGCCTGTGCCAAAGGATGCGGGGTTGTCCCAGTGATTTCCGGGCGCAGCCAAAACATCCACTGATGGCAGCAGCATTATTTTCTATTTCACCATGCGCCTCCGTACTAGATACCATCGATGCAACGGGTATCGATGCACACACCACCCGACCAAATAATTACCTGGAAGAGACATGAAACGCTTGCTGGTTCAAGTGGGGATTGGTGCGCTCGTAACCTTTGGCGCTCAAGCGCAGCCGGCATACCCGGACCATCCGATTCGCATGGTTGTGGGTTTTGCCGCCGGTGGAAGCACGGACCTGGTGGCCCGCATTGTGGGCAACAAGCTGGGCGCCATACTGGGCCAATCTGTCGTCGTGGAGAACAAGGCGGGGGCGGGAGGCACTATCGCCACTGACGCCGTGGCCAAAAGCAAGGCCGACGGTTACACGCTGCTTTTTGGCACTAGTTCCCATGCCATCAACACTTCCTTGTACAAGACTCTGCCGTATGAGCCCAACGCGGTAGTGCCAGTTGCGCTGGTGGCAGCCGTGCCGATGGTTCTCGCCGTGAATCCGTCCGTCAAGGCAGACACGGCCAGGGAACTGGTCGACGACATCAAAAAGAATCCTGGGAAGTACAGCTACGGTTCGGCAGGAAAGGGTAGTGCGCTGCATATGGCGGTGGAGTTGCTCAAGTACCAAGAGCATCTAGACATTGTCCACGCGCCATTTCGAGGCGCAAGCCAGGCAGTTCAGTCTGTGATTTCCGGCGATCTCCAGTTCATCACTGATGCGGTTACTACCGCAGGACCGATGATCAAGGCCGGGCGCCTGAAGCCTCTTGCCGTGACGACGGGCACACGCTCCAGTGTGCTGCCGAATGTGCCGACGATGAAGGAGGCTGGCTTTCCAAACTACGAGACATCCATCTGGAACATGGTGATGGTGCCTCGAGGCACGCCGGCCCCTGTCGTGCAGAAGTTGAGCGCTGCGTTGTTGCAGACGGTCAAAGACCCGGAAGTCCGCGAGCGGCTAGCCAAGATTGGAGTTGAGCCCATCTTGGACTCCACACCCGACAAAGCCGCCAGGTTCGTTCAGGCCGAGACGCAACGATGGGCAGACGTTATCAAGGCAGGAAACATCCAGCCGGACTAACGGTCGCCAATGCATGCCGCTACGGGCCTACCCACTCGGCGCCTGGCCAAGCTCCATCAAGCACCAGCCGTTTGGCCAGGGTCACCAGTTCCGCCGAAACAAAGCTCGCGGCTGGGGACATTCGACGCGTAGCCGCATGTGCCAGCACGATTCGCCGGGAGAGGTTGGGGGAGGTAATTGGTGCAGCCGCCAAGATGCCTTTCTCCAGCTCTTCGGATACCGCCGAGCTGGGCAGAACCGTGTACCCAAAGCCCTTTGCAACCAGAGATTTCTGGACAGCCAGGGAATTGGTCTCGACCGCGATAGTGGGTTTGATTCCTGCGACAGCGCATGCATGCTCGACCACTGTGCGAAGACCGTGTGGCGCGTTTGGTAGCACCAGCGGAAGGTCTCGAAGGCTCTCGATGGTGTGCGCATCACCTTGTGGAACAGTGCCAGGCAGGCCGACCAGATAGAGCTGTTCGTCGAGCAGCGCCTCTACTTGCAGGCCAGGGGAAGCCTTGATGTCGTACAAGAGCGCTATCTCAACGTCGCCTGCCTCAAGCCACTGCAGGAGGTTGCCTGCGTAGCCCACATTGAGCCGGACAACGAGTTGCGGATGCTTGCCTTTCACGGTTGCGACAAGTTCTGCTGCCAGTAACTCACACGTGCTCGGCAGCAGACCGATGGCGGCTGTGCCTGAAATCGCCCCTTTCACTGGCTGAATCTCAGCCTTGGCCCGGTCCAGTTCGCGCAACGCGCGCCGGCCGTACTCAACCAATGTCTTACCGGCCTCCGTGAGGACCATTCCATGCCGCTCGCGCTCAAAAAGCTCTACACCGAACTCCTCCTCAAGCAGCCTGACATGTCGGGAAACGGCAGGTTGAACGATGCGAAGGAGTTCGGCGGCCTTGGTAGCGCTCCCGGTCTCGGCGATGGCCAGCAGTGCACGCAGTTGTTTGATGTCCATGTATCTCCGACGGCACGTTTTGACTATCCAAATTACTGATTGGAGGAATCAAATTATTGTATTTCATAAAGCCTTCCAGTCAATTATATGATAGCCGAAGTCATTCCCCACCGAGACAATCTCCCATGACCAATCCAAATTCCGAGCCCCTAGCCTGGCAAGAAGATATCTTTCAAGTCCTCAAGCAAAACGGGGTTCGCCAGGTTGCTTACGTGCCGGACGCCGGCCATTCTCATGTCATCAAACGGGCCAAAGAGGACCCCGAAATCCGCGACGTTGTTCTTACCACCGAAGAAGAAGGTGTCGGTGTTGTCAGCGGCGCATGGCTGGGTGGCGAGCGCGCGGTCCTGCTAATGCAGAGCAGTGGTGTTGGCAACTGCGTGAATATGTTCTCGCTGCTGGATAGTTGCCGCTTCCCGTTCTTCACCATCGTCACCATGCGCGGCGAGTACGCCGAGTTCAATCCGTGGCAAGCGCCAATGGGCTTGGCCACCGCCAAGGCGCTTGAGCTGATGGGCATCACGGTGTATCGCGTGGACGCGCCGGAAGATGCCGCAGAACTCATCGACGCGGGACTGGTCTCCGCATTCGACGCGGGACAACGCGTCGCCATTCTTCTCTCTCAAAGCCTCATCGGCCGCAAAAAGTGGGTGCGCTGAACATGACTACCTCGACCTCCAAGTCGGCGATTAACCGCCGCGAATTCGTTGCCGCCCTGCTGAGGCAGTTTCCCGATGCACTCGTCGTGACGGGTCTCGGCTCCCCTTCGTACGACGTTTTTGCGGCCGGGGACCGTCCTTCCAATTTTTATCTTTGGGGCGCCATGGGCGGGTCTACCTCGGTTGCGCTCGGGCTGGCCCTGGCACAACCGGAAAAGCAGGTCATTGCCATTACAGGCGATGGCGAGCAGCTGATGGGTATTGGCAGTCTCGCCACTGCCGCAGCTCAAAACCCCAGGAACCTGGCAGTTGTGATTCTTGACAACGGTCACTTCGGTGAGACCGGCATGCAGCAAAGCCATACCAGCCTGGGCACCAACCTCGCAAAGGTGGCAGCCGGATGCGGTGTGCGCTCGACGCTCGAAGTCTCCGAGATTGCGGAACTGGAGAAGCTGACGCAGGCAATCAAGAATGCGGATGGCATGACCGTGGCCCAGGTGTACATCGCCGCGGAAGAGCATCAGCGCGCTCTGCCCCCGCGCGACGGTGTCTTCGTCAAGAACCGCTTCCGTCAGCACCTGGGATTCGCGCCGCTCTAGCTCTAGTCTTCTAACCTATCCGGACAGCATTGCGCCATGAAGCAGTATCAAATGTTCATCGACGGGACCTTCGCGAATGCGAGCGATGGTCGTTGGTTCGAAACCCAGAATCCCTTCACCGGGAAAGCCTGGGCCCAGGTCGCTCGCGGCACGGAGGCGGACGTCGACCGCGCGGTCAACGCAGCCGATAATGCGTTCCGCGCTGGCCCGTGGGCAGAAATGACAGCCACCCAGCGTGGCGCTTTGCTGCGGAAGCTAGGAGACCTTATCGCCAGGGATGCCGAGCAGCTGGCTGAGTTTGAAGTGCGGGACAACGGCAAGTTGCTCGCTGAGATGAGCGCGCAGGTCAAGTATCTGCCGCAGTGGTTCTACTATTTCGGCGGCCTTGCCGACAAAATCGAGGGAACAGTCGTTCCGCTCGACAAGAAGGGCTACTTCAACTACACGCGGAATGAGCCCGTGGGGGTCGTGGCCGCCATTACACCGTGGAACTCCCCGCTAATGCTGTTGGCGTGGAAAATCGCGCCGGCGCTGGCCTCCGGGTGCACGGTAGTCGTAAAGCCGTCCGAATTCACTTCGGTCTCTGCTTTGGAATTGGCTCTGCTCTTCCAGGAAGCCGGCTTCCCGGCGGGGGTGTTCAATGTGGTGACGGGTTTCGGAGCCGAGGTTGGGTCGCCGCTTGTCACGCATCCACTTGTCAAGAAGGTGACGTTCACAGGCTCCGACGCCACCGGCCGCGCGATCAATCAGCAATGCGCGGCACAGTTTAAGCACGTGAGTCTGGAGTTGGGCGGCAAATCACCCAACATCGTGTTCAACGATGCAAGCATGGAGGATGCAGTTAACGGCGCTGTCTCGGGAATCTTCGCGGCCAGCGGACAAACCTGCATCGCAGGCTCGCGTCTGCTCCTGCAGGAGGATATCCACGACGAGTTCGTCGGGAAGCTCGTCGCGTTGGCGAAGACGGCAAAGCTTGGCAATCCAATGAACGCGTCGACGCAAGTTGGCCCCATCACGACGCCGGCGCAGTACGAAAAGGTTCTCGCCTATATCAAGATTGCAGCCGACGAGGGTGCAGACCTTGTGCTCGGCGGCCACCCTGCCTCTTGCGGCGATGGCTGGTTCGTCGAGCCCACCATCTTCTCCAATGTGACGCCGCAGATGCGCATCGCTCGCGAGGAAGTGTTTGGTCCGGTACTTTCGATTCTGAAATTCAAGGACGAAGACGACGCTGTCAGGATTGCCAACGACAGTTGCTACGGGCTTGGAGCCGGCGTGTGGACTTCAGATATCGGCAGGGCGTTCCGGATGGCGGAAAGGATTCAGGCTGGCACCGTGTGGGTGAATACCTATCGCGCCGTCAGCTTCATGTCCCCCTTTGGCGGCTACAAGGACTCGGGTCTGGGGCGTGAGAACGGAATTGATGCCATCCGCGCGTACCTCCAGACAAAGAGCGTGTGGATTAACACAGGCGCCCGTTCAGGGAATCCGTTCACTATTCGTTGAGTCGTGGCCTGCGCGGATGCTTGCGCCGCGCAGCGCCCGTATTTCCGGCGGTTGATAAGCTGCCTTCGGCTGCACCAGGGCGAATAGGTGCCGCGGCGCCTGCCAAAGAACGTGATGACAAAAAGCGGAATCTCACTGGATTTCGCTTCCACTGGGCGTCAGCCGAATAGGGAGCTTCGCCCCGGAGTGCTGCAGTCGGTTGATACCCAATTGCCGCTCATGCAACGCGTCCACACGGACTACCCCCCGCGGCCTCCGCGACTTTGATGAGTTCGTCGATAAGGGCCTTCGCGCAGCCAGGAAGCCCCTCCAGATCCCGGGCAATCACTACGCGCTCGCGTATGGCCCACGGTTCATCGAGTTCCAGAATTTCYAGCTTCATCGTCTGACGATGGCGGAGAGTCGTCGATAGCGGAAGGATGCCAATGCCAACCCCGGCTTCTATCATGCGGCACATGGCCTCGAAACTACGAACCTGAATTCGAATTTGCAGCTTGCGGCGCTCGTCGCGGACGAGGTCGGTAAGGAACGCGTGAAGTGTGCTTCCTTCATGCATGCTTACATGCTCATACTCTAGTGTGTCAACAAGCGAAACGTTCGACCTTTCCAGCAGGGGGTGCCCGACAGGCGTCACCAACACCAACTTGTCCGTACTGAAATGGACGACCTCGAGCCCCTCCGGGTTTAGCGGCCCAGAGATGATTCCCAAATCGGCGCTGRCGTCCAGCACCCCTCGAATAATGTCGCGCGTCTGGCGCTCCTGGAGGTCCACTGTGACTGCCGGTCGCTCTGCCATGAAGCGGGCAAGCACCTCAGGCATGAATTCCGTGACTGCGGTTGTATTCGCGAAGATGCGTATATGGCCGACCGAATCCTTCGAGAATTCCTCAAAGTCACTGCGCACGTGTTCGAACTGGCGCTCGATGACCCGCGCATGTCGAAGAAGACGTTCACCCGCGGGAGTGAGGGCCAGCCCCTTGCTTTCACGATAGAAGAGCCGGGTTCCCAGCTGGTCTTCCAGCGCCTTAAGTCTCGCACTAGCCGCAGCGGGGGACAAAAATGCCTTTTTCGCCCCGCGAGACAGGTTTTCCTCCTCGGCGATGCGTGCGAACAGTCGGAGGTCGGCGAAATCAAAGTGCATAAAGTACTCCTTCAGCATAACTGTATCAAGGCGTCACTTTTGTCGCAAAGGATGTTTTTAGGAACACCTGCCAGGCGTGGGTGGTAGTGCTCCCAGGCACTGCTTTCGGTGAGGCCGAACGAGTGGTTCGAGAATTCGAGATTTACCGTAGGTCACCGTGCTGCGAGACTAGTCCCAAGCGCAGGAATGCAAATATTCCGAGATGTAGCCGATACCTGCCGGTAAAGCAGGATGCGCCGGCATCGCGTGGCGAGTCCTGATTTAATAAGCGGCTGCCGTGCACCAGATTCTCTTGCCCGTTCCCGCTGCGGTGGGCTAGGCGAGGTACTTTCTTACTAAGGCTGCTATGCGTCCCCTTGATGGCATCACCGTTGTTTCTCTAGAACATGCAATTGCCGCCCCCTTTTGCACCCGCCAGTTGGCCGACCTAGGGGCTCGGGTCATCAAGGTCGAGCGGCCGAAAGTTGGCGATTTCGCCCGGGGTTACGACGAGCGGGTGGATGGCATGTCCTCGCATTTCGCCTGGACGAATCGCTCGAAGGAGAGTCTTGCTCTGGACCTCAAGCACCGCGAAGCGCCCGCCATCCTCCAGAAAATCCTCGACAAGGCCGACGTGCTTGTCCAGAACCTTGCCCCAGGTGCTGCTGACCGACTCGGCCTCTCCTACGAGGTGCTGTCGCAGCGGTACCCAGGCATCATCGTCTGTGACATCTCAGGGTATGGCAATGATGGCCCCTATCGCGACAAGAAGGCCTATGACCTGCTCATCCAGGCGGAGTCTGGATTTGTTTCTATCACCGGTACGCCTGAGAGCCCATCGAAAGCGGRTTGCTCCATTGCCGACATTGCGGCTGGCATGTACGCGTACACCAACATCCTGGCCGCATTGTTGCAGCGTGGAAAGACCTGCAGGGGTGCGCATATCGACGTCTCGATGCTGGAGAGTATGGTCGAATGGATGAACTATCCACTCTATTACGCTTTTGACGGGGCCACGCCGCCTCCGAGGGCAGGCGCATCGCATGCCACCATTTTTCCCTACGGCCTGTTCACGGCCGGTGACGGAAAGACCATCATTCTCGGTCTCCAGAACGAGCGCGAATGGGATGCCTTCTGCCGGGTTGTCCTGGAACAGCCTGCACTTGCCACGGA
>NZ_JBFTND010000235.1:0-10546 GCF_056397305.1 Cupriavidus sp. 05N40 | reverse complement strand
AATTCACTCCGTGCCAAGAGCCGTGTGGCGCTTACGGAAATCATCACCGCTGCATTTTCCTCGCTGACTATCGATGCGGTCGTGGAGCGCCTGGAGCGCGCGCAGATTGCTAACGCGCGCATGAACGATATGAAGGATGTCTGGAATCATCCGCAACTCAAGGCGCGGGAGCGCTGGACGTCGGTCCAATCACCGGTAGGGGTCATTCCCGCATTGCTCCCACCCGGGATTCCGCAATCTTTCGAGCCGCGGATGGATGCGATCCCCGCGCTTGGCCAGCACAGCGAGAACATTCTTCGTGAACTCGGCTACACCAGTGATGATGTCGCCCGCTTGACCAGCGAAGGCGCAATCTGACGTCATGCTCTGCCGCGAACTGACGCGGCCCACTCAATTCGCTCTGCCTCTTCACGCCTCGTTCGGGAGGGAGGGGGCATGCGCGCGTGCTCACTGGAATCTGACCAAATGGCAACCATCACCTCTGCTCGTTCCTATCTCTTTGTGCCGGCCAATCGCCCCGAGCGCTTTGCCAAGGCCCACGCCTGCGGCGCAGATATGGTGATTCTTGACCTTGAGGATGCCGTTTCTGCTGAGGACAAGGACCGGGCCCGGCACCTCCTGGCGGACTACCTGGCAACCGGCGGCTCTGGAATGGTACGAATCAACGCGACGCAGACGCAATGGTTCGAGGGCGACGTCCGTGTGTGTCGCGAGGGCGGAGTCCGTGGCGTCGTTCTGCCGAAGGCGGAAAGCGCGGCAGATGTTGCGCTGGTGGTGAGGCATCTCCCTCCGGGCGTCAAGGTTCTCCCGCTTGTCGAGACCGCCAAAGGCATGGCCAATGTGAGCGAGATTGCTGCTGCGTCCGGGGTAGAGCGACTTGTATTCGGAACCGTGGATTTCCGGACTGAGCTTGGCATCGAGGGCGATGACGAGGAATTGCTCTACTTTCGTTCAATGCTCGTCTTAGCCTCGCGGGCTGCGGGGATTGCTTCGCCAGTGGATGGGGTGACGGTATCCATCTCCGATGTGGATGAACTGCGCAGGGCGAGTGAGCGCGGTCGGCGGCTGGGATTCGGGGCAAAGCTCTGTATCCATCCCGCGCAGGTTTCTGGGGTGAACGACGCCTATCGGCCTACCGCAATTCAGTTGGACTGGGCGAAGAAGGTTCTCGCGCGAGCCAAGACCAGCCCGGGCGCCTTCCAACTCGACGGAGAAATGGTAGATGCACCGGTCATCATGCGCGCGTCGGACCTGCTAAGGCAGGCCGGCGAGCAGCCGGATTGAAGGCATCCATCTTGTCTTTCACGCGCACTCCGCATTGCATTCTAGGAACTACAGTCCATCGTCTCTCAGGCGTGCGGCTGTCTGGAGCGAGACGCCAAACCAATCGTAGAACGACGCTTCCAGGTCGCCTTTGCTACCCCAGCCCACTCTGTCACGCAGGTCCGCGACGGAGAGCTCGAACTGTATCGACTCGAACAGCGCGCGCATGAGACGTTGCGTCCGGCATATATGCGTGAAGGCCATGCCTTGCGTGAACAGAGCGGTCCGGATCCGCTCGGGCGTCGTGCTCAGCGCATGAGCAACCGTGTGCGCATTCCAGTTCTCCTGCGGATGGTGAAAGACCGTTCCCGAAATCATGTCCCGCAGAAGCGGCGCCCATGAGGGTGTTTCCGCGCCTGGGTGCGATGGGCCCAGGGCAATTTCCTTTGGGTTCCCATCGGCGAGTTCCAGATAACAGCTGGACGCGAAAAACACGCTGCCGCCGAGTTGCAGGTCGATGGATTCGAAAGCTGGAATGTCGATAGCACGGTCCGTTCGCATAGTGCGCGAAAAGCCGCGTCGCGTAAGGACATGTTCGCCGTGACAGGAGGTAATCCGCATGGGAAATGCCGGCACGAGTCTGTGGAGCGCCACTCGGGAGCGACAACGAATCTGGACGCGCATGGGGTTTGCTGAGTCGGATGGTTTGAGCCAATCTTGGCCACAGTTTCGCGCTACGTAAATCCGATTTTTCCGAACGCGCCATTCGGATAAGCGCATGCTCGATGTTTTCTGTGCAGCCGAAAGGCTCGTTCCGAACTTGCGAATGGGAAGTTGCCTGTAGCCCGTGCATAGTGGGAGCCTAGGAAAACAGACCGAAGAGACGTTCATGGACACTGCCAAGCTGAAGGAGTGGGTCGGTAATTCAACCGAGTCCCACGACGAGATAACCGCGTTCCCCGTCAAGGCGCTCTCCGCGACCGTGGACCGTGAAGACCCCGCACCGGTTCCCGGAGACGCACTCGCCCCTCTCTGGCATTGGCTGTACTTCTTGCCGTTGCACAGGCAGTCGGAGCTGGGCGTTGACGGCCATGCCAAGCGAGGCGGCTTCCTGCCGCCGGTGCCGCTGCCGCGACGCATGTGGGCTGGCGGGCGGTTGCGGTTTCATCAGCCCCTGCGCGTAGGTGAGACGGTATCGAAGAAGTCCACCATTCTGGACGTGAATGCCAAAACAGGGCGGACGGGGTCGCTGGCCTTCGTTACCGTGGAGCACCAGTATTCCGGGGCGCAGGGTCTTGCGGTGACCGAAGAGCATGACATCGTCTACAGGGAAGAAGCCTCGCCAAATGCGACGGGTCCGGAGCCGGTTGCTGCGCGTACCGACGAAGACTGGTCTCGCGAAGTGGTGCCAGACCCAGTGCTGCTGTTCCGATTCTCCGCCCTGACCTTCAACGGTCACAGAATTCACTATGACCACCCGTATGTGACTGCTGTCGAGCACTATCCTGACCTCATTGTGCACGGCCCGTTGTTAGCCGTGCTGCTCCTTGACCTGGTGCGCAGGAACTTGCCTGACGCCACGGTCAGCAGTTTCTCCTTCAAGGGAGTTCGCCCCACCTTCGTGCCCCAGCGTTTTTACGTCTGCGGGAAGCGAAGCGTGGACGGGAAGTCTGTTGAACTGTGGATTCGCCAGGATGGCGGTGCCCTTGCGATGACTGCTACTGCCGAACTTGGCTAAACGAACTTACAGGGAGACTGTCGTGCTGAACAAAGTCGATGAACATCAAGAAATCCGCGAAGCTATCCGCGATTTGTGTGGTCAGTTCTCTTCGGAGTACTTCCGCAAGATTGACGAAGTCCGGGGTTATCCGGAAGAGTTCGTCAATGCACTGACGACCGCCGGCTGGCTAGCTGCTCTGATTCCCGAGGAGTACGGCGGGTCGGGTCTCGGCCTGACGCAAGCGTCGGTCATCATGGAAGAAATCAACCGCGCCGGGGGCAACTCCGGCGCGTGCCACGGGCAGATGTACAACATGGGTACGCTCCTGCGCCATGGCTCGGCAGCGCAAAAGAAGGAATACCTTCCGAAGATTGCGAGCGGAGCATTGCGCCTGCAATCGATGGCCGTTACGGAGCCGACGACCGGCACCGATACGACAAAAATCAAGACTACAGCGGTGCGTAAAGGCGACAAGTATGTCGTGAACGGGCAGAAGGTCTGGATTTCGCGTGTCCAGCACTCCGACCTCATGATTCTGCTGGCGCGGACCACCCCGTTGGCGGAATGCAAGAAGAAGTCAGAAGGGATGTCCATCTTCCTCGTGGACCTGCGCGAAGCCATTGGGAACGGCATGACGGTCCAGCCCATTATCAACATGGTCAACCATGAGACCAATGAGCTCTTCTTCGACAATCTGGAGATTCCGGCGGAGAACCTCATCGGCGAAGAGGGCAAGGGGTTCAAGTACATCCTGGATGGTCTGAACGCCGAACGTACGCTGATTGCAGCTGAGTGCATCGGTGACGGCTACTGGTTCATCGACAAGGTGACCAAGTACGTCAACGAGCGCGTGGTGTTCGGTCGCCCCATCGGCCAGAATCAAGGCGTCCAGTTCCCCATCGCCAAGGCATTCGTCAATGTGGAGGCGGCAAGTCTCATGCGCTTCAAGGCTGCCAGGCTGTTCGACGAGCATCAGCCCTGCGGCGCGGAAGCTAACATGGCCAAGCTGCTGGCAGCCGATGCATCCTGGGAAGCCGCCAACGCCTGCTTGCAGTACCACGGTGGCTTCGGCTTCGCCGCGGAATACGATGTAGAGCGCAAGTTCCGCGAGACGCGTCTTTATCAAGTTGCGCCGATTTCGACAAACCTTATCTTGTCGTATGTCGGCGAACACATTCTTGGCATGCCAAGGTCGTTCTGACAAACGAAGGGGGCTCGGATGCCGAGTCCTCCTGCTAACTTGCGGCTCGCGAATGCAATGACGGCGAAGGCCAGGTGGTGGAGGTCGCGCTGTACGAGTTGGTGTTCAACATGATGGAGAGCCTCGTGCCGGAGTTCCCGGCATTTGGTGCAGTTCGCCAGCCAGCAGGCAGCAGTCGTCCCGGAATTGCACCGGGCAACGCGTACCGATGTCAGGATGTCCGACGCCGAGCGCCAACTCTCGGTTGGCTGGCTCGCCGGCGAGGGACGCGGCGTCAACGCCGGCGTCCCAAGCCATTCCCATTGTCGAGTCTTCTCTAGTCCGCCTTTGCCCCGGAGATGCGAACTTGTTCTGCAGCGATAGGCATCTGCTTCTTGACGAAGGTCCAGTACGCATCGACACCCATCGGCTCGACTGGCAATGAGCCTTGCTCCGAGAACTGCTTTTGAAGCTCAGGGTCTCGCAATGCTTGGTTCAGCGCAGCGTTTAGCTTCTCCAGCGCCGGCCTTGGCGTGTTCGCTGGCGCCACCAACCCGTACCAGGAATCGGTATAGAACGCCTTCACACCGGCTTCGTCGAAGGTTGGCACGTCGGGAAGCGCTGGCAGTCGCTGGTGCGCGGCAACAGCAAGCGGACGAACCTTGCCAGAGCGGATGAAGGGAAGCGCTCCCGTCGTGATGACGAAGTCGACTCGGCCGGCCATCAGGTCGGTCATTGCAGGGGCGGTGCCTTTGAACGGGATGTGTGCTATGTCGACGTTGGCCAGCTTCCTGAACACCGCGCCCGCGAGATGCTGGCTTGAGCCGACACCGCCTGAGCCGAAGTTCAGCTGACCAGGCTGAGCGCGCGCCTTTTTAATCAGTTCCTGGACAGAGCGATAGGGAGAGTCTTTGGGAACGAGCATCACGCCCGGTGAGGTCGTAATCAGGCCAATCGGCGCAAAGTCCTTGATCGGGTCGTGGTTCAGCCGGCTGTAAAGCGCGGAATTCAGGCCGTGCGAGGCGACCGTGGCAAGCATGATGGTGCTGCCATCCGGTTTCGCGCGAGAGGCGACATCCGTGCCGATGTTGCCGCCCGCCCCCGCACGGTTGTCGATGACGATGGACTGCCCCAGCGCCTTGGACATTTGCGCAGACACCAGACGGGCAACGGCGTCCGAGGGGCCACCCGCAGGCCATCCGACGACCATGGTAATCGGGCCGGGCGGCAACGCCGTCTGCGCCAACAAGAGAGTGGACCAGGCGAGTGTCGCGGAGCCAGCCGCTGTCCGGAGAAGCCGACTTACATTTCCTGCCATGGCATCTCCTTCCACAGTTGACGGAAGCCCGCCTCACCTCGCTCGAGTTCAGCGCCATACGCGGCAGGACCAAGGTAGCGCAGCGGTGCAAACATGGCATCGGCTTGCTGCTTGAACTGCGGGTCCGCGGCAACCTTCGCCATGGCGGCGACAAGCTTCTTCCTTACCGGTTCCGGCAGGCCCTTGGGCGCGGCGAGCCCGCGCAAGGATGCCAGCTCGATGTTGTAGCCCTGCTCGCGGAAGGTTGACACATTGGGCGCAAGTACCGCGCGTGCAGCTCCCATCTGTCCCAGGAACTTAAGTGGCGTGCCACCCTTCTGGTACGCCAATGCCTCGCCCACATTGATGGCGCCAATCGTAATCTGTTGACCAGTCAGGGCGCCACGGACTTCGCCGGCGCCCTTGTAGCCCACGTGCGTCATCTTTACGCCGGAAGCCTTTTCAAACAACAGCATGGCGAGATGGTCGTCTGAGCCCACGCCCGTGGTGCCTACAGTGACCGCGCCCGGGTTCGCCTTGGCGTACTTCACGAGCGTGGCCAAAGAATCGATGTTGCTGGACTGGCTGACGGTGAATGCGCCCGGGTCGTCCACCAGGTTGCCGATGAGGTCGTAGCTCTTCCAGGTGAACGTTGTCTTGCGCTCAATCGGAATAGTCAGCAGGTTCGGCGTGTTGATGAAGCCGATGGTGTAGCCGTCCGGTGCGGCGCGTGCCAGTTCGGCAAAGCCAATGGCGCCACCCGCGCCTGGCTTGTTCTGGACCACAATGGTTGCGCCTAGCTCCTTCTCGAGATGTCGTGCAAGCAAGCGGGCAACCAGGTCGGTGCCGCCGCCAGGAGCGTACGCGACAATCATCTCGATTGGGCGATTCGGCCATGGTGCGGCTTCGGCCCTGGCTGCGACTGGCGCCAGAGCGCCAACCATGCCGGCGAGCGAGCACGCAGCCAGGAGGACGGATAGACGCCGACGACGGGAGTCGGGAGTGGGATGCATGGGTTTGGTCTCCTCGCCGGCCCTCATGAAGCCGGCGTATTGTTGTGGCTATTGCTTAGTCAGTTGGCGGCAGCGAGCAAGGCGGCCTCTATCCGTTGCCTCGCTCTGGGCCAGACTTCGGGATTCACAAGGCGCTCGGGCTTCTCGCCTGTTGCGAGCAGCTCCACGATTTGCGTGGCGGCCAACGTCGCGTTCCTGCGACGAGCGTCATGCGTTACTCCGGCCGTGTGGAAGGTGGCAACGACGTTCTCAAGGGTCAGGAGCGGATGGCCTGGCGGTGGCGGTTCCTGGTCCCAGACGTCCAGACCGGCTCCGGCAAGATGGCCGCACGACAACGCGGCATATAGGGCCTGTTCGTCGTGGATGCCGCCACGCGCCGTACTGACGAATATGCTTCCACGGCGCATTGTCGCGAAGGTGTCGGCATTCATCATCCCCAGGGTGCTGGCGTCCCGGGGACAGTGCAGTGAAACAATGTCAGCGGTGCGCAGCAACTCGCCGAAGGAGACAAACTCGGCGCCTCGCCTGGCCATCTCCGCACTATCGAGAAGGGGGTCATAGCCAATCACGCGCATGCCGAAAGCACGGCCAAGTGCTGCAGCACGACTTCCTGCATGTCCGACCCCGACCAGACCCAGCGTGCGCCCGCGTAGTTCGTGGCCCATCAGGTCTTCGCGGCTTCCTGTGCCATGCGCTTTCATGCGGCGGTCGGATTCGGCGATGCGTCGCATGACGGACAACATCAATCCCATTGCCATTTCAGCCACAGAATCGGCGTTTCCGCCGGCCTGGTTCATCACGGCAACGCCCGCCGCCGTGCAGGCATCGATGTCAATCGTGTCGCAGCCGGACCCGCTTGATGACACCGCGATGAGATTCGGGCAACGCGCAAGCAGTTCCGCGGTAACGAACCAGCGTCGGGGCAGTTCGTCCTTGGCGGCCGTAATCTGGTACACGTGTGCCTGAGACAGGCGTGCCCAAGCCTCGTCGTCGGCGCCTTCGCGTTGGCATGTGTGCAGACTGACGCCTGGGTGTTCGCCCACAATCCGGTTAAAGGCGGGGTCGAGCCAGTAGTCAAAGCGCACTACCTGACGCTGCCCTTGAATTGTTGTGATGGACTGGCTCACAGTACCCCCTTGTCAACCAGCGAGCGGTCCACCCAGGCGCGGTCCGCGCGGCCCTGTGCAATCGATTCAAGAATGCGGGCTTCGGTTCGCTGTACCTCTTCCACGTGGACCGCTATCGCTTCGGCTTCTTCGGCGGGAACCACCAGCAGTCCATCACCATCGCCAATAATCAGGTCGCCAGGTCGGACCACCATGCCGTCGATGGAGACCGGTACGTGGAGCTCACCCGGACCATCCTTATAGGGGCCACGGTGCGAGACACCGCGCGCGTAGACAGGCAGTGGCTCCTTGCCAATCGTGTCACTGTCGCGAATCAAGCCATCGATGACAAAGCCGGCGGCTCCGCGCGAGATTGCGAGCGCAAGCATGATCTCGCCGATGATGGCATTGGGTCCCACGCCACCCGCATCTACTACGATAACGTCACCAGGGCCAGAGAGGTCAATCGCCTTGTGGACCATGAGGTTGTCGCCCGGACGCGTGCGAACGGTAAGCGCTCGTCCGACCAGGTTGCCATCGCGGCGGTGAAACGGGCGCAGCTGACTGGTTCCGGTCGTGCGGCTCATCGCGTCGCTGACATTGGCGACGGGGAAATTCCGGTACCGTTCCATCAGCGAGGAACTGACAAGGTGTGCGGGACGCGGGTGGATGCGAAAACCATGCGGCGAAGTCATTGTTCTGTCTCCTGTGTCGGCCGTGAAGGGCCTGTTGGAATCAATTGGAAGTTGCAACTCGGTTAAGAAGGGGGCGCTGGATGCAATGCGCATCAACATCTGTCACGCGAGTGATGCCCAGCATGGCCAGGTCGCGAGAAATCTCGGCTCGCATCAGGTCGATGCCATGTGCAACGCCATGGCGGGAACCGACCGTCGCCGCATAGGCGAACGGTCGTCCAATGAAAACGCAGCGGGCACCCAGGGCGAGTGCCTTGATGACATCGGTGCCGCGACGCACGCCACTGTCGAGCATCACAGGCAGTTGCGGGACAGCCTCGACGATTTCAGGCAGGGCTCGCATTGAAGCGATGGCGCCATCAAGCTGTCTGCCACCGTGGTTGGACACGATGATGCCGTCGACGCCGTGCTGATGAGCGAGGCGCGCATCTTCTGCGGTCAGGATGCCCTTGACGACTAGCTGCCCCCGCCAGCGGCGACGGATGGTCGCCAGGTGGTCCCAGGTGAAATGGGCGCGGTCCGAGAAATCCCGCAGCACGTCGCGCGAGACGATGGGTGCACCGCGGTGGGCGTAGGCGTTCTCGAAGTGCGGCACGCCGTGGCGCAGCAGGGTTCGGGCGAAGGTGCCGAGCAGCCAGCGCGGATGGGTGATTCCTTGCCAGGCAAGGGCTGCACTAGGCCGTAGCGGCGTGGAAAAGCCCGCGCGTGCGTTGTTTTCGCGGTTGCCCGCCACGGGCGTATCCACTGTGATGACGAGGGTCTCGACCCGGGCCGCTTCAACCCGCGCAAGCAGGCCTTCGATGTGGCGCATGTCACCGGGCAAGTAGGCCTGGAACCAGGTCCCTGGAGCGGCTTCCATGACCTCTTCGAGCCGAATCAGGGACGAACCGCTCATGATGGCCGGCACGGACGCCTGGCAAGCTGCCTGGGCCATGATGACGTCCCCGCGGTACGCGAACAGCGCGGAGATGCCCATGGGTGCGAGACCGAATGGCGCGGCATATCGCTGGCCGAACAAGGTTAAGCTCAGGTCCCGCGTAGAGACGCCGACCAGCACGCGTGGTCGCAGTGCGATTTCCTCGAACGACCGTCGGTTCTGACCCAGGGAGATGTTGTCCTCGACCGCGCCGCTTACGTAGGCGTACAGCGGCTTGGGCAGCCGCTTGCGAGCCAGCGGCTCGAAGTCCTTCAGCGACAACACCTGCTGCTTCAGCCAGGCGATGTCGTGGTCACTTGCTTCAACCGTATCCTTGCCACCGGGTTGAAGTGCAGTAGTCTGTGCGGCCTCGTCGAGGGGAGCGGCTGACATGGGAGCGATTCCTATAGGTTGGAGCAAATCTAACAACCTGCACGCAACGATAAAAGCGAAAAATAACGAAGATATAATTTCGCTTTTTGGAAAATATCGACCATCGGTCGTTGGGACTTGCCATGACGCTTAAGCAACTCGAAGCTTTCTACTGGGCGGCAACCTGCGTGAACTTCACGGTGGCGGCGGAGCGCGTCCACCTGTCGGTCTCGTCTCTCTCAAAACGGATTGCCGAGCTGGAGGCGTCATTGGGCGTAGCGCTGTTCGACCGCAGCGGGCGAAGCGCCGAGCTGACCGTCCAGGGCGAGCAGATGCTGCCGCAGATTCGCGCGATGCTGCACGCCGCCGCAGAGTTGCGGCAATCGGCGGGGCAGCGTCAGGGCTTGATTGGACGATGCCGTATCGGCTTGGGCGAGTTGAGCGGACTTACCTGGTTGCCCAAGCTCGTGCGTGAAGTGTCGTCACGCCACCCGGGCCTATTGCTGGAGCCCCATCTCGATATCGGGCAGGTCCTTGAGCAGCGCCTCCATGACGGGGAGCTGGATATCGGCGTTCTCGCCGGGCCGTCCACCCGCAGCAGCTTGGCAGCCGAGAGGATTGGTCAGGTGGACTTTGCGTGGGTCGCTAGCCAGTCGTTCCTCCAGATGGCCGGCACTGACGAACCGCGGGTGCTCATGGGAGCGCAGACGTTGCTGACGCTCCCCGTTGGTGCCGGGGGGACGAGAGTGCTCGACCAATGGCTGGCGCGCCGTGGGCTCATGGTCGGGCGGCGCCTGATGTGCAATAGCTGGGGCGCTGTCGTTGGAATGCTGGTTGAAGGGCTCGGTTTCGGATTCGTTCCGAGGTTGTGGGCTGACGCACTTGTCGAACGGGGAGCACTCCGAATCTTGCCGGATAGCGACGCTCTGGAGCCGCTTCACTATGCAGTGCAGTGGCGCCGTGATGACACCCGGCCGTTGATTC
>NZ_JBFTND010000234.1:0-10627 GCF_056397305.1 Cupriavidus sp. 05N40 | reverse complement strand
GCGCCATGCGGCGCGGCGCGCCGGATGGCCGCCTGGCGGCGGTGGGCCGGCGGGGCGGGGGCCCGCGGCGATGCGGTGGGTGGGTGCTCGCGCATGATGGTTCTCTCCCGTTCCGGCCCGTCGTCAGCGGCGGTGCCGGTCGTTCTGGTGGCTCTTGCCGTTCTCGTTGCCGCGTCGTGCCTGCTGTGTATCCAGCGCTGTGTTTTTCTTTTTTTCTTTCTTTTCTTTTGTTCTTCCTGCCCCCGGGGCGCGCGTTTCAGACCGCGCCCGTCATCACCATCAGCACGCCGCCCGCCATGGCCACGGCGTAGGGCAGGCGCGCTGCGGTCGTCAGGTTGTCCTTGCCCGCCACGTCGGCGCGCAGGCCGAAGGGCAGCCACAACAGCCGGGCGCACAGCCCGGCGAAGGTCTGGCGCGCCTGCTTGCGCGCCAGCACGATGATGAGGGCCAGCAGTCCGCCCATGGCGAAGCTGGCCACGGCGATCTGCAGCGCCGCCGCCGCGCCGACGAAGGCGCCGATGCTCGCCATCAGCTTGGCGTCGCCGGCGCCGACGGCGCCGAGCATGTACAGCACGAGGAACGGGCCGAGGCCGGCGAGCGCGCCGGTCAGCCAGGCCTGCGTCCCGTGGAGGAATCCATGCAGCGCGACCTGCAGCACCAATGCCACCATCAGGCCCGCCCCAACCAGCCAGTTCGGGATGCGGTGGCTGCGCAGGTCGCTGGCGGCGGCGATGCCGACCAGGGTGAGCAGGCATCCGCTGGTGAGTGGGTCAAAGGTGCTCATGGCATTCTCGTGGCGGCAAGGGGTGGCGGCGCGATGCGGGTATCCGGCTTGAGCGTCCTGACGCGCGGCCCGGCCGGCTCGGCTGTGCCGGCCGGGGCGCGCTTGCCACGGTCTCAGGCGGCGGCCGCCGTCAGCGCGACCTGGATCCGCGTCCAGATCCTCCCGACCGCGGTCGCGAGCGTCGGGCCCGATACGATCATGACCAGCGCCACGAATGCCAGCAGCAGTGCATATTCGACCCCCGCTGCGCCGTCTTCGTCTTGCGCAAAACGCTTGATGCCTTCGAACATGGAGTTCATGTCCTTCTCCTTTACGTCATGGTTCAAGGGGAAAAAGCGCCCGCTGAGAATCGGGCACAAGATTCGGCCGGTGGTGCCAGCCGTGGCCAAGCCAGAGGGTTCGCCGATGTCGCGAGCGTGCCGGCGCAACAGCGATGCATGGATCGCTGCCTCCCCGTAGCGCTGCGCGACAAGGCGGGCCTCCCGGCTCCACCAGTCTCCAGGGGACCTCATGACCGTGACCAGCCGGCGGGTCCTCACCCGGCGCATCGCCGCTTGCTGCGGCTTGTTGCGCTGGTAGGTGCCGCGGACCGGTTCTGTCCTCCCTCAGGAACCGGTCCGCGCCTGAAAATGCTGCAAGACTGCTATTGATCGCCGCCGCGGTGTGTCGCAATTCGCCGCTGCGGTGTGGGCCATGGATATAAAGTTGCGCTGGCCCTGCGCCAAACCTCCCCGCGAAGCGGCTGCCCTGTCACGGCAACCGCTTCCCCCCCGTTTCAACTCGTTTGTCGTGATGCCGGGGCTGGTGGATTGCACCGCCTTGGTCCTGGCATCCTCGGCGTACCGTCTATCCCTGCTTTCGGTCGCTCTGGTCTTTGTAACGGGGAATAGAGCGACGAACATGCCAGCGCAGCTAAGTGCCTGATTTGATTGGTGATGTTTTTGGGCCACTTGTTACAGACCGATTTTCTTGTAACAGGATGTTTCCTTGTTGTTACTGCTCCGGAGCCGTTGCGGGCCCGGAAAAGTCAATTGTGCTGCCCAGGGAGTGACGCAATGGGCGTGTGGCGGCACTGAAAAGTGCGCAATGCGCATTGCGGGGCCTGGCTTTCGGTGAAGCGCCACCGGGCAGGCGAGGGTAATCGCGCAGCGGTATCCGGGTGGTGGAGCAGTCGCCGCACGGCCGCGCGATTGGTTGCACGCGCGATACGGCTTTGCGGGGTTCAGGTATGGCCGCGAAGGCACGCGATGCCTTCCGCATGCCCGCGGGCGCGCCGGAGAGGGGCGGCAAGGATGACCTGGGCGGCAAAAGATGTAGCCGGGAGGGGCGCGAATGTGGGCCGCCCCACATTGGCCATTAAGTTTTCTCGCTCTGTTGGATGAGGCGGGAACTTCTTGCATCGCATCCTGGTTACGCTCGTTTTGGTTGCAATCCTGATACATTGCTCGCCGTAGTGACGGCTTAGGAATATCGTCGCGCGGCCAGTGAGGCGCGCAGTCCGCCCGGACGGACACAACTTGCGGTTTTCAAGGGAGAAGCCAGCATGCAGGACAATCAGAACAACAACGATTTCCCGGCGCCGCCCGCGGCCGCGCCTGCCGCGACCGCGGGCTTCAGCCAGCCGCGGCCGCTGCGCTTCGAGTTCATCGGTTCGGGCTCGGAGTACTTCCGCATCTGGATCGTCAATGCGCTGCTGACCATCGTCACGCTCGGCATCTACTCGGCGTGGGCGAAGGTAAGGACCATGCAGTATTTCTATCGCAACACGCGGCTCGACGGCGCCAGCTTCGACTATCACGGTCGTGCCACCGCCATCCTCAAGGGGCGCGCCATTGTGTTCGGCCTGGCCATGGTGTTCCAGTTCACCAGCCATATTTCGCTGCTGCTCTCGCTGGCGCTGGGTCTCGCGCTGGCCGTGGTGTTTCCGCTGCTGCTGGTGAGGTCGCTGCGCTTTCGCATGGCCAACTCGAGCTATCGCGGCCTGCGCTTTGCCTTTACCGGCGGCGACGCCGAGGCATACAAGGTATTCCTGCTGTGGCCGGTGCTGACGGTGTTGACGCTGTACGCGCTGGCGCCGCTGGCGCACCAGCGCTTCAAGCAGTATCAGCACAACCACACGCGTTTCGGCACGGCGCCTTTCGCCATCGATGCCACGGCGGGCAGCTTCTATGGTGTCTACCTGCGAGCTTTTGGCGTGATGGTGGCGGTGGTGGTGCTCGCGAGCCTCGCCGGCACCGCGCTCGGCGGTGGCCTGGGCGCAAGCAGGGGTGCCGTGGTGATGGCTTTTGCCATGGCCGCCGGCGGTTTCTACCTCGCGCTGCTGGCGGTCGGGCCATACTTCATGGCACGCCTGCAGAACCTGGTGTGGAACCACACCACGCTGGCGCCGCACGCGTTCCGCAGCGAGGTGAAGGCGAGCCGGCTGTTCTTTATCTTCGTCACCAACATGATCGCCAATGTGCTGACGCTGGGCCTGTTCATGCCATTCGCCAAGGTGCGCTCGATGCGCTACCGCATCGAAGCCATGACCATGCTGGCGGCGGCGCCGCTGGATGCCTTCGTGGCCGGCGAGACCGAGCAGGTCGGCGCGCTGGGCGATGCGGCGGTGGACTGGTACGACATCGACATCGCGCTCTGAACCACCTTGCTCTTCTTTGTCACCTAAGGACGCCAGGGCCCCGATGCCGGATTCCTCCCAAGCCCAGGCGGCTGCTCCGGTAGCCGCCACCTATTTCGATGGCCGCTCGTCGCGCGCCCATGCGGTCCGCTTGTCGATCGAAGGGCGCGAGGCGGTACTGCGCGAAGCCGGCGGCACGGTGCTGCGCAGCGCGCCGTTGTCGACGCTGCGTGTTTCCGAGCGGGTCAAGCGCGCACCGCGCCTGGTGACATTTGCCGACGGCGCGTTCTGCGAGATCACCGACCACGCCGGCCTGGCCGCGCTGCTTGCCGTCAGCGGCCATCGCGAGGGCTGGGTGGTGCGCGCGCAGAATAGCTGGCGGCTGGCCTTGTTGTCCGTGCTCGGGCTGGCGGTGGCGCTGGTGCTGGGCTATTTCCTGGTGTTGCCGTGGGGCGCCCGCATGGTCGCGCGCAGCGTGCCCGCGGCGCTGGAAGCGCGGCTCGGCGAGGCCACGCTGGCCGGCATCGACAACGGCCTGCTCATGCCGTCCGCCTTGCCCGCGGCGCAGCAGGACCGCATCCGCGCGGACTTCGCGGCGCTGCGGCGTCCGCCCGATCCCGGGCACCAGTACCGCATCCTGTTTCGCCGCGGCGGCCGGCTCGGTGCCAATGCGCTGGCCTTGCCGGGCGGCACCATCGTGGTGACCGACGAGCTGGTGAAACTGGCTGGCACAGGCCCCGGGCTGATGGGGGTGCTGGCCCACGAAGCCGGGCATGTGGCGCAGCGCCACGGCCTGCAGCAGATCTTGCAGGCCTCCGCGGTGGGGGCGCTGGCGGCTTACTTCTTCGGCGACTATTCCAGCGTGCTGGCGGGCGTGCCGGCGGCCATGCTGACGCTGCGCTATTCGCGCGACCACGAGCGCGCGGCCGATGCCTACGCCGTCGAAGTCATGCAGCGCAACGGGCTGCCGGTGGCGGATTTCGCCGATGTCCTGCAGGCGCTGGAAAGCGCGCACAAGCGGGAGGTGGATGCGCAGGTGGCCGGGACGGGGGYCGGCGCGCAGGGCGGTGCTTCGGCGGGCAGCGGCGAACGCGAGACCAAGCGCGAGCGGCGCAGCCGCCGTGCCGCCGAAGACAGCGGCGAGGACGACGACAATGGCTTCTTCGCCACCCACCCGCTCACGCGCGAACGCATCGAGGCGCTGCGCGCGGCGCAGCGGGCCCAGCATTAGTGGCTAATATTGGTGCCCAGCACTAGGGCCGCGCCGGAGCAGCCCCCGGGCTAGACGGCAGCGGGCCGGGCAGCTTCCGGCGGCGACGGGGCCGCCACCTGTTCCTGCAGCCAGGCATGGAATTGCTGGATGGTCTTCTCGCGCGGATTGGCCTCGCGCCATGTGACCCAGTAGTGAAGGCTGGAGGGGATGCGCGTGGTGCCCAGCTGCACCAGCTCGCCGCTGGCGATATAGTCGCGCGCCAGTTGCAGGCGCGCGGTCGCTGCGCCCAGTCCGGCCACCGCCGACTGCAGCATCATCCCCGCGTCCTGGAAGATCGGCCCGCGCTCGGGCTCGCTGGCGGGCAGGCCGGCGGCCTCCAGCCAGTCGCGCCACGGCCGCAAGGCAAAGCGCAGCATCGGCAGGCGCGGCAGGTCGGCCAGCGTGAAGCCGGGGTAGCGCGCCAGCAGCGCCGGGCTGGCCACCGCGACCACGTGGTCTTCGGTCAGGTTGTGGCAGGCAAAGCCGGGCAGGTCCACGCGCTGGTGCCAGATGCCCACGTCCACCGAGTAAGGATCCGGCGGGCTGATCTCGGCGTGCAGTCGCAGGTGCAGGTCCAGCCCCGGCATGATGGCGTGCAGGCTGGGCAGGCGGCGGATCAGCCAGGCATTGGCCAGGTCCGCCATGACGCTGACTTCGAGTTGCACCACCTGCGGCGCGCAGCCGTTGCTGGCTTCGCGCAGGCCGTCTTCCAGCTCGGCCAGGCCGTCGCGGATGCGCGCGGCCAGGCGCGTGCCCACATTGGTGGGCACCATCAGGTGCGCGGTGCGCTGGAACAGCTTGGTAGCCAGGTTGTCCTCCAGCGCTCGGATATGGTGGCTGATGGCACTGTGGGTCAGGGACAGTTCTTCCGCCGCGCGCGAAAAACTGCGGTGGCGGGCGGCGGCTTCCATGGCGCGCAGTGCCTGCAGCGCGGGCAGGTGCGGTGTCGTGCGCGGGCGCGTGGCGCCGGGTGCCAGCGTGCATTCGGGCTCGCCGGCCGCGGCCGTGGAAGCGGCGGGGGCAGCCGGGGGCGTTGCCGGACGGGCGGGTTTGGGGGCTCGGGAAGTCATTGCCGTCAAATTCTACTCACAATTGCGGCAGGTATCTTTCGTTGGCCTTGCACCTCGAGACTGAGGACAATGCGGAGATGAATTCTGCCAATCCCGCTTCTTCCGCTTCTTCTGCTTCCTCCGCTTCCTCCGCTTCCCCGGCGCCCCGTGCCGCGAGCCGGCCCGGGCCCGCCCTGCCGCGCGATGCCGGCATGCGCTGGCGCGTACTCTGCATTTTCTCGCTGGGTTTCCTGGTTTCCTATATCTTCCGGGGCGTCAACCTGGGCTTCGCGCCGCACCTGATCCGCGAGATGGGCCTGAGCGCCGCCGATCTCGGCCTGCTGACCAGTTTCTATTTCCTGGGCTTCGCCTGTGCCCAGATTCCGGCGGGGCTGCTGCTCGACCGCTTCGGCCCGCGCCGCACCGAGGCGGTGCTGCTGCTGGCCGCGGTGGCGGGTGCGCTGGKGTTTGCCAGCGCACCCAATATGGCCACGCTGGCGGCCGGCCGCCTGCTGATCGGCATCGGCGTGTCGGTCTGCCTGGGCGCCGCCATCCAGGCACTGTCGATCTGGTTCCCGCTGTCGCGCATGCCGCTGCTCAACGGAGTGGTCATGGCCATCGGCGGCCTCGGTGCCGTCGTGGTGGGTGCGCCACTGGGATGGCTGCTGTCCTGGACGGACTGGCGCACGGTCAGCTACGGCCTGGCCGGCCTGACGCTGGCCATGGCCGCGCTGCTGTGGTTCGCGGCCCCCGAGGCCGGCGGCGCGGGCAAGCAGCGCCTGGCCGAGCAGTTGCGCGGCACCTGGCAGGTATTCCGCAACGAGCGATTCCTGCGCGTAGTGCCGCTGGCGCTGCTCAATCAGGGCATCTTCCTGTCGGTGCAGACCTTGTGGGTGGGCGCCTTCCTGCGCGATGTGGCGGGCTATTCACCGGAGCAAGGCGCGCGGCTGGTGTCGGTGATCGGCTTCGCCATGATGGGCGGCTGCGTGTTCGCCGGCTGGGCCGCGCGGCACCTCGAGCGCGCCGGGCTGAGCCTGTACGCCTTTGCCGGCCTCGGCATGAGTGGCTTTATCGTGGTCCAGTGCCTGATCATCGCCGGCGTGCCGCTGCCGCCGGCATTGATGTGGGCCGCCTACGGCGTGTTCGGCTCGAGCGGCATCCTGGCCTACGCCGTGCTGGCGCGCAGCTTCCCCGACGCACTGATCGGCCGCGCCACCACGGCGCTGACCCTGACGGTTTTTCTGGCGACGTTCGCCTGCCAGGTCGGTGTCGGCCTGGTGCTCGATCTCTGGCCGGCCACGGATGGCCGCTATCCGGCACAGGCGCACCTGACCGTCTGGGGYGGCCTGGTGGCGCTGCAGGTGGCCGCCGCGGTCTGGTATGCGCTGGGTAGCAAGCGGGGCGCCGCGCCGGCAGCAGCGGGGCGCTAATACTTTGGAATGACCCCCTAAAGAGCGATGCCGTGGCAGCGCGCCATGGCATAGAGTGGCCCAAAAGGCTTTCCGGCGGGCGCAGGCCCGACTGGACGGCTCCAAGGGGGAGGGTCTATGAAGCCGAGCAATCCGGTTGCCGGTGCCATGCCAGCGGCGGGTGCCAATCCTGGTATCGCCGCGCACGAAGCCTTGCGCTGGCGGCATGCGCTCTGYGTTCTCTTCTTCTTTTCGGGATTCCCGGCGCTGATCTACCAGTTGATCTGGCAGCGCGCGCTGTTTCGCATCTTCGGCGTCAATATCGAATCGGTGACGATCGTCGTCACGGCTTTCATGCTGGGACTGGGGCTGGGCAGCCTGGCCGGCGGCCTGCTGTCGAGGCGGCGCGGGCTGCCACTGCTGCCGCTGCTGGCGGCGATCGAGCTGCTCACCGGCGCGTTCGGGCTGGTCTCGCTCGATATCTTCGACTGGGCCGGTTCGCTGGCGCTCGGCATGCCGCTGGGCGTGACGGCACTGGTCGCGCTGGCGCTGGTGCTGGTCCCCACGCTGCTCATGGGCGCGACATTGCCGGTGCTGGTCGGGCACCTGGCGCGCCGTTCCGGCAATGTGGGCGGCACCGTCGGACTCCTTTACTACGTCAATACGCTGGGTGCCGGCGTTGCGTGCCTGATCAGCGCCGCTGCGCTGTTTCCCTTCCTCGGCATGCAGGCCGCCGTCCATGTGGCCGTGGCGATCAATGCGACCGTGGCGGCCGGCGCGCTCGCGGTGCACTGGCTGGTCGGCGACGCGCCCGATGCCGCGGCGGCGCAGGCGCGGCAGGGCGTGTCCGCCGCGGTTCCCGCGGCCACGCCGGTCCTGCGCTTCTGTGCGGTTTCGATCCTGGCCTGCGCCGGCGGGGCAATCTCGCTGTCGTACGAAATCTTCTTCTTCCGCGCGGTGTCCTATGCCACCGGCGGCAGCGCCTCGGCCTTTGCGCTCACGCTGGGCGTCTTCCTGCTCGGCATTGCGTCGGGCGCGCACCATGCGGGGCGCTGGTGCCACGGCGCCGCGGAGCAGGGGATGCAGCGGCTGGCAATCAGCCTGCTCGTGGCGAATCTCGCCGGCTTGCTGTTCCTGCCCATGCTGGCGCACCTTGTCGCGTCCGGCGTGGTGCTGCTCTGCGCGATGTGCCTGGTCGTGTTCTGGGTGGCGCGGGCGTGGGGGGCACTGTTGCCGTGCCTGGCGCACTGGGGCGTGGCCGCCGATCACCACGCCGGCATGCGCACGGCACTGCTCTACCTTGCCAATATCGCTGGCTCGGCGGCCGGCAGCCTGCTTACCGGCTTCGTACTGATGGAGTATCTCGGCCTGCTCGGCATCGCGGTGGTGCTGGTCTGCGCCGGCGTGGCATGTTCCTTCCTGCTCGGCGCGTGGCTGCCATTGCCGGCCGGCTCGCGGCGGTGGCAGACCGCCGGTGCCGGCGCGCTGTGGGCGCTGGCGGTAGTGGCCTTGCCCGCCTTCGGCGGTGGCGCGCTGGAGAGCCTGCTCTGGAAAGACGCTCCCGATCCCAAGGGGCCCTTCGCACACGTGATCGAAAACCGCAGCGGCATCATCACGGTGGACCGCGAGGGCACCGTGTATGGCGGCGGCATGTATGACGGCCGCTTCAACGTCGACCTGCGCCACGACACCAACGGCATCATCCGTCCCTATGCATTGAACCTGTTCCACCGCCATCCGCGCGATGTCCTGATGGTCGGCCTGTCGTCCGGGTCGTGGGCGCAGGTGATCGCCAACAACCCGGAGGTGCGTTCGCTGACCATCGTGGAGATCAATCCCGGCTATGTGGACCTGGTGGCGCGCATGCCGGCCGAAGCCTCGGTGTTGCGCAACCCCAAGGTGACGATCGTTGCCGACGACGGTCGTCGCTGGCTGCGCATGCATCCCGACCGGCGCTTCGATGCCATCGTGTCGAACACCACGTGGCACTTCCGGGCCAACACCACCAACCTGCTGTCCTCGGAGTTCTTGCGGCTTGCCGGCGATCATCTGGCGCCGGGCGGCGTGCTCTACTACAACACCACCGATTCGCCGCGGGCGCAGCGCACGGCCTGCCTGTCATTCCCTCACGGGGCGCGTTTCAAGAACCATGTGGTCGTATCGCGCGAGGCGCTGCCGTGGGATTTCAAGCACTGGAGCCGGACGCTCGCAGCCTATCGCATCGACGGCCGCCCGGTGCTGGACGCGGGCAGCGGCCAGGGCGCGCGCATCGTCGACGCCATGCAGGCGGACTGGCATGCCGCGCACGCCGGCAGCCGGTCCGGCCCCGGCAATACGATCGAGGAGTGCGCCAGTATCCTGGCCCGCACGACAGGACTGGCATCGGTCACCGATGACAATATGGGCAGCGAGTGGCGTCATCTGATCGGGCTCGACTGAATGCATGACGCAGGCGGTGCGCCTGTCGGCGAAGGGGGCCGGCAGGCACCAGACCGGGGGAATTGACATGGTATCCGGCACGGCGCTCTGGACGCGCGGCGACACCGTCCGCTGGGGTTCGATCCTGGCGGTGCTGGCCGTCGACGCGCTGTGGCTGCGCCTGAGCGGCCGCTCGCTCGCCGCCGAGGCGCTCGAGAGCCGCCTGCTGGCGTTTGYCGTGCTGGGCACGCTGTGCGGCTTGCTGATGCTGGCGGCCAGGGCTTCGGCGGCACGCGGCGCGTCTGGCCGGCAACGGTTGGCGGCGCTGGCGGCGATGATGCAGGCGCTTGCCTGGCTGGTGCTGTTCCTCAATGGCATGTGCGTACTGTCCTACCTGCTGGTCACGATGGCGCCGCCGCTGATCGATGCGCGGCTGGCCGCCATCGATGCCGCCCTTGGTTTCAGGTGGCCCGCGGTGCATGCCTGGGTGCGCGCGCATCCGGACCTGAGCGGCGTGCTGCAGTGGTGCTACGAGGGCGGGCGCATGCAGTTGCTGCTGGTGCCGCTGGCGATCGGCCTGTTTGGCCCGGCCGAGCGCCTGCGCGAGTTCCTTTCCTGCATGATGATTTCGCTCGCGCTGGTGCTGCTGATCTCCACGCCGCTGCCGGCCAGCGGCGCGTACTACTTCTTCGGCCACCTGGGCGGGGTGTCGCCGGCGGAGCTGGCGCAGTATTCCCACTTCGCGCCGCTGCGCGACGGCAGCCTGCGCGTGTTCGATCTCAACACCGCGCAGGGGCTGGTGTCGATGCCGTCGTTTCACACCGTCATGGGCCTGGTCTTTATCCGGGCGATGTGGTGGTCGCGGCTGGCACGGTTCGCGGTGCTGCCGTTCAACGTGGTGATGATCCTGTCCACGCCCAGCCAGGGCGGGCACTACCTGGTGGACGTGCTGGCCGGCGTGGCAGTGTGGGCGGCGACTTTCCTGCTGGTGCGCGCCTTGCACCAGGCGCGCGAGCCGCGGCCATGGCGCGCGGCGCTGCCCGCCGTGTCTTTGGCGCGCCCGCGCGGGGCGATGGAAAACTAGTGCGCTGCCGCTGT